>JAFYHV010000102.1 GCA_017538995.1 Lachnospiraceae bacterium
CCGAAAAATGGCCTGACGGAAAACTCATTTCAGACAAACAGTTTATTATTATCGAACAAAATCCCGAAACGTTTATTCAAAGTCCTTATGAAGGAGAAGAAGGAAAAAAGAAACTCGAAAATACAGTTGTGGAATACTTGAAATTATTCCGCAAGTCAGCAGGTTCAGAAGACTTATATGACCGTCTGGTTGAGGATGCGAAGCAGATTATGGACGATCCTGTTCTTGCATCGGAATGCGTTTATTTCCTTCCCGAAATTCTTGCAACGCATGCAGTAATAAGTAAGTTTGATAAAAAATATGAAATATCCGATAAAGTGACATTTAATATGCCTGACGGACCTTGCGAAGTATGTGTTTCGCAACTTCTCGATTATGATATGCTTGATAAATGCATATGCGGAATCATTAATAAAAAGGTTTTCGGAGATGATACCAACGAGCTTTATTTTGAATTGCTGGGATGCAGTTCCATAACCAAAATGATTGATCAGGTTATGCAAAAAGATCTGCGTGATATTAAGCCGATAAAAATTTATTACAACATGGGAAAAGATTTTGTTTTACGATAAAGAAGAGAGATATTGCCTATGTCGAAAGATAAAAACTCAAATGCATTATATAAAAAGCATCTGATGATAATGATATTCATTAATATCTGCCCCATATTTCACTGGATGCGCAATAATAAAAGACTGTTAAACTATTATTTTTATATAGTCCTTGCTGAATTTGAAAAAGTCAAAAACAAGGATTCGGAAATACTGGATATGCTCTACCAGGACCTGCTTGCTTCAAAGAATTCGTTTGACGCACTATACGGTGTTGCGAATTTTATGAACAGCAGAGAATACAGAGCTTTGGTTGCAGCGGCACCTGATAAAAAAGAATAATGAAATTTAAGGAGGCAAACGAAATGGCTAATGAGACCGAAATGAACATTGATTACGAGAAGCTTAGAAAAGCGTTAGTTGCGAGAGAGTATGCGAGAACAGCTTTAGTTCCGCTTCCTTCAAATGTATCAACAACGAATAATATTTATTCGGCAAATCCTGAACAGCTGTTAAATTATGCGAGAAGAGCCGGAATAAATGTCCAGAAATTCAGGATAAAAGAAAAAAAGAAAAAGAAATAAAAACTTATGACAAATGTTAAACAGATAATTGATATTGTTTTAAATCTGATAGTGATTGTGAACATGATATTTTTTACGATCATGTCCTTTAAAAAAGACGGGGAATGGAAACTTCAAAACGGAAAAAGACCGCTTAAGTATTTTACGTTTTTAAGTAACGTACATCTGGCAATAGCTTCGCTTTTGATAATCCTTTTCCCGCGTTCTTTTATAATTTGGATGTTAAAATACACAGGCACGGCAGCAGTAACGGTCACCATGATTACTGTACTTGTATTTTTAGGACCGACCATAGGATATAAGAAGGTTCTTACAGGCCGCGAACTCTGGATGCATTTAATCAATCCGCTTATAGCGATAGTTACTTTTACGATCCTTGAAAGAAGAAGCCTTTCATTTGTGTATTCACTCTTTGGAATGCTTCCGGTAGTTTTGTACGGAATTCTTTATTACTACAAAGTTCTGCTGGTTAAAAATGAAGAAAAGAAATGGGACGATTTTTACGGCTATAACAAAGGCGGGAAATGGTATATTTCCATAATCCTTATGTTAGTCGGCACATTTGCCATTTGCTTGGCTTATTATTTTACGGGAAAGATTAATCTTTTATGAGCATAAGAACCAACTACGAAAAATGGTATGAAGGCGATGAATATTACTGGGGCCTGGAACCCGGTGATTTTTTATTTGAATTGATAAACCTTTGTCCTCCTACGGAGAATACTAAAGTTCTCGATATAGGTTGCGGTGAGGGAAAAGACGCGGTTTTTATGGCCGAGAAAGGCTATGATGTAACTGCTTTCGATTTAACAGAAAACGGCATCAGAAAGACAATTGCTCTTGCTCATAAAAGAGGCGTAAAAGTCAATGCCTATGTTGACGACATCAATACCTTCGAAACAGACGAGAAGTTTGATATTATCTTTTCCACGGGAACGGTTCAGTATATTTTTGATGAGAATAAAGAAACATTCTTTAAAAAGTTAGAGAAAATAACAAAACCGAACGGAATTGTTTTTATCAATGTATTTGTTGAAAAATCATTTCTTGAATTACCTCCTGACTGGGATAAGGAAGAGAAAATGTGGAAGTCGGGCGAGCTGTTCACATACTTTTCCGACTGGAAATTTGAAAAGATTGATGAAGTTATTTTCGAGGATAACAGCGGAGGAATATCGCATTATCACTGCATGGATACAATTATCTGCAGAAAGGTTAATTAAGAAAGAAGAAAACTGATGAAAGTTAAAAAGAATCATATATTACTCATAATTACAATATTTGTTTTTCTTTTCTCCGGATGTTCTTTTGCAAGCCATACAGAACAGCCGGTTGAGCCTGATCCGATTGTAGTCAATGATGATGATAATCAGAACAGTTATGTGTCAAATCCTTGGAAGGAAGTAACAAAAGCTGATGTTGAAGAAGGTTTAGGCATCGAAATAAATCTTCCTGATGATGCCCAAAATATCGTTGCCCGTCAGAATTCATCAGTCGACTTATATGAAATTCTTTTTAACTACAACAATTTGGACTTTACATATCGAATCAAAATGTCTGCAGGAGATGAAGATATTTCAGGTCTTTATTATGACTGGACGATATCATCCGACGAAAATATAAAGGGCTTTGAAGGAAAGTCATACCGTGCAATAACAGATGAAGAAACAGTTGACCTTGTTACATGGGTAGATGAAGAAAATGACATTACCTATTCGCTCAGCACATCTGCGGCGGATTTGGACGGATTTGATATTATTGCAATTGTTGAAAAATTAATTAACAACGGAGAAGAATTATCCGAAGAAATTCTTTACGATCAGGAAACGATACGTGAAATCTTGGCAAGAAAGTATACCTGCGACACACCGCCTTTTTACACAGTTCTAGATCATATAACCGAAGACGGCCTTTACGTATATCACATATATGAAAGCGTGGACAATGAAATTGAAGCGCATTCTGCTACTATAGACTGGGTTACGGTAGATCCTAAAACAGGCGAAGCGACAACCTTCTTTGATGAAACATTTAATATCGGAGACTACAAATAAGTTCATTGAAAAATGGCTCGAAATTTGGTAAAATAAACTATGATGTGAGGTAGGAATACTTCAGGGTTTTAAGGGGGCAAAATTTAATATGAGACTTCATTTTATCGGGGCGGATCACGAGGTAACCGGAAGCTGTCACTGCATAGAAGCATGCGGCAAATGGATTCTGGTTGACTATGGTATGGAGCAGGGTATTAATGTTTATGAAAATGCCGAGCTTCCCTGCGCGGAGTGCGATATAGATTATGTTTTTCTTACGCACGCGCATATTGACCATACGGGACTTCTGCCTCTTTTATATTCCAAGGGATTCAAAGGAAAAGTCATTGCTACCGAAGCTACGAGAGACCTATGCAGTATAATGCTTCGTGACTGTGCACACATTCAGATGCAGGAAGCAGAATGGAAGAGTAGGAAAGCTAAAAGAGGCGCAAAGGACTTTGATGTTAAACCGCTTTATACAATGGAAGATGCAGAAGGAATCATTCGTAAAATTCTTCCGTTTGCATATAACGCAGAATACGATCTCTGTGAAGGTATATCATTCAGATTTACCGATGTTGGGCATCTTTTAGGATCTTCAAGTATCGAAATCTGGATTACCGAAATGGGTATTACCAAGAAGATTGTTTTCTCGGGAGATTTGGGAAATGTAAACGATCCGATTTTAAAAGATCCGACATACACCGATGAAGCCGATTATGTAGTAATGGAATCCACATACGGCGACAGATATCACTCAAAAGATCAGCCTGATTATGTCAAAGAACTTGCCAATATAATTCAGACAACCTTTGACAGAGGCGGTAATGTTGTTATTCCTTCTTTTGCGGTCGGCAGAACGCAGGAAATGCTTTATTTCCTCCGTCAGATTAAAACCGAAAAGCGCATACAGGGCCATGATGATTTTAAGGTATTTGTAGACTCACCTCTGGCGGTTGAAGCAACGGAAGTTTTCCAGAAAAACATTTACAACTGCTTCTCGGATCAGGCTATGGAACTTGTAAGACAGGGAATCAACCCCCTTGTATTCCCGGGACTTAATCTTACGATTACATCCGACGAATCCAAAGAAATTAACTTCGATTCAGAGCCCAAGGTAATTATTTCCGCATCAGGCATGTGTGAGGCAGGACGTATCAGACATCATTTAAAACACAACCTCTGGAGAGAAGAGTGTACGATTCTTTTCGTAGGTTACCAGGCTAACGGAACTCTCGGCAGAATGCTCGTAGACGGAGTTGAAGAAGTTAAACTTTTCGGTGAGCCGATTGAAGTAAATGCACATATCGAGGTTCTTGCCGGAATGAGCGGACATGCCGATAAGGGCGGACTTATTGACTGGGTAAGTGCTTTTAAGAGAAAGCCCAACAAAGTATTTCTTGTTCACGGTGAAGATTCCGTCTGCAACATGTTTGCGGACTGCTTAAGAGACGAATACGGATTCGATACATATGCTCCGTTCTCAGGTACCATCTATGATCTGATGGCCGACGAAATCGAATACGAGGCATATCCGAAGCCCGTGGAGAAAAAAGATCCTTCGAAGAGAGTTACCGAAGTATTTGCCCGCCTCCTTGCAGCTGGAAACAGACTCTTACAGGTTATCGAAAGAAACCAGGGCGGTGCAAACAAAGATCTTGCGAAATTCGCAGACCAGATCAACTCGCTGTGTGATAAATGGGACAGATAATAAAAAAAGCCCAAAGGGGACGGTTCTCTTTTGGCTTTTTTGACCAGTTGGGGACGGTTCTATTTTGGCCTTTTTTACCATTTTAGAACCGTCCCCAATTGGCTATTTCTTTTGCTGATATACGGGATCGGCAGGATAGCCGCCTTTTAATTTCTGCATGCCGCGCTGGATGGCATCCTTTGAATTCTTCCAGTCGGCATCTTTATTTCTGTAGTCGTATTTTTCGATGAGCCATGAAACATCTTCCTGAAGACGGTCCATGTTTTTCTGCATCAGAGGGAAGAGCATATTGAAGAATTCTTCCTTCTGCTTGTCGTTAAGTCTGGTTTCTGCGGCTTCGCACAGATCTCCGAAATGTGTGATGCAGAAGCCTTTTGAGTTTTTAATCTTTTCAACGAATTCATCGTCTTTTTTATACATTACAAAGAAAGTATCAAGATATCTTTCGTACATTTCGTTGAATGAATTGCAGATGTAGCAGGATTCTTCTTTGGCCTTGGCCCAAGCTGCAACGGAGTTTCTCATTTCAGTGCCCGAAGACTTGGTAAACTTCGCCATAAAAGGAGTTTTGCCGGGCTTGTAAGCATCCATGGCATCTTTCATCTGGCGGCGCATCTCCATGTAGTGTGTTTTTAGAATCCATGCATTGCCTAATGTATTGCCGTAATCAAACATCTTTTTGAAATGCATTTTGCAAAAGCCTGCTTTGTCTGTTTTTTCTCTCATATCGGCTTCCATATAGGATGAACCGGAGCCTAAAACCAGGTCCAAAAGATCCTGTTCAACATCTCTTTCCACGAAGCAGAAAGGACATTCATCCTTGGCGTTTACGGCGTCGTTCATGGGTATTGTATATAATTTTTCTTTCATAGGAAGCCTCCTGAAATTTTCTTTTATACATTTTAACAACCTGAGGGGACAAGTGTCAAACTTGTTTTCAACTTGTCAAACACTTGCAAAAATGTTATAATTTCTGTTGTTTTGGCATTATTTTGTCATAAAGGAGATAGTTATGATAAGTGTTGCTGTTATGGGATACGGCACTGTCGGCAGCGGTGTTGTGGAAATAATCGACAAAAACAAAAAAGAGATAAACGAGAAAGCCGGCGATGAGGTATCTGTCAAGTACATACTTGATTTAAGAGATTTCCCGGGCGATCCTCATCAGGACAAATTCATAAAAGATTACAAGATTCTCGTGGATGACCCCGAAGTGGATATCGTTGTAGAAGCTATGGGCGGAATCGGAACTGCATATAAATTTACCAAGGAAGCACTCCTTGCAGGGAAGAGTGTGTGTACATCCAATAAGGCTGTAGTGGCAGAGCACGGCCCTGAGCTTCTTAAAATTGCAAAAGAAAATAACTGTACATATATTTTTGAAGCCAGCGTAGGCGGCGGTATTCCCATCATCAGACCGCTTCACACAAGCTTCACCGCAGAAAAAATCGAAAGCATTACAGGTATCTTAAACGGTACGACGAACTATATGCTTACGAAGATGGATGAAGAGAACTGCGATTATGACGAAGTGCTTAAGGAAGCACAGGCTAAGGGTTATGCCGAGCAGAACCCCGAAGCAGACGTATGCGGATACGACGCATGCAGAAAGATTGCAATCCTCACATCTTTAAGCTGCGGCAAGACTGTTCATTATCAGGATATCCGCACGGAAGGTATCACAAATATCGACAAGGCGGATTTTGAATATGCCAAGAAACTTAATTCTTCTATTAAGCTTCTCGGTTTAAGCCGTATGGAAAACGGAAAGTGTTTATGTATCGTTGCTCCTTTTATGGTAAATGAAAAACATCCTCTTTCCATGGTTCGTGGCGTATTCAATGCAATTATGGTAAAAGGAAACATGGTCGGCGATACACTCTTTTATGGTCAGGGCGCAGGCAAACTTGCAACTGCATCCGCAATTGTGGCTGATATCGTAGACTGTGCTGTAAATAAGGGGAAAACAATCGAATGTCTCTGGAAGGATGAAGATGCTATCCTCGCCGATGACAGCGAAAAATACTTCAGTTATTTCGTTCGTGTAAAGAAGGATTCTTTCGAAGAGATTTCAAAGAGCCTTCAGGCGGAAAAAGTTCTTGATTCGGAAAATGAAGAAATCGGTTTTGTAAGCAAAAAGATTTCCGAAGAAGAATTCCTTAAAATCAAAGACAATTACGAAGCAGCGATAATCAATTACATTCGTATTTTAGACTGTTAACAGGTCTTTAGTTTTTGACAGGTAGTAAACATGAAGTATGTAGTTATAATTTGTGACGGTATGTCGGATGAACCTCTTGAAGAGCTTGGCGGAAAGACTCCTCTTTTTGCAGCCAAGACTTCGCATACCGATACACTTGCAAGGGTTTCGGAGTTAGGCATCGTTCATACAATTCCCAAGGGAATGGATGCCGAATCCGCGACTGCAATTCTTTCTGTACTCGGATATAATCCCTCACTCATTGAAAATATATTAAAGGATGAACCTAGTGAAACATCCTTTGATTTTTATACTAATACGGGTAAAAAAGGCGCCATTGTCACAGCCGATGACAAAATAAAAGCTGTTGCGAAAAAAATAAATCTTTCCGTAATAGAAGCAGAAGGTGCGACAGGCGATTTATCCACCAACTATGCCGGTAAAAAAGATGCGGCTGTAAAAGCATTCTTTGACGATGATATGGACCTTGTAATGATTCATGTCAAAGCACCCGGTGTGGCAGGCGAAAACAAGGATCTTGATAAAAAGATTTCCGCGATTGAAAGCCTTGATGCCTACATCGTAGGACCTCTGGTGGAAGAGATGCAGGGCAGGGATGCTGAATTCAGACTCCTTTTAATGCCGGGGTATCCTACACCCGTCAGACTCGGAAGCAATTCCAAGGAAGCCGTTCCTTATCTTTTATACGATTCATCCATGGAAGAGGACGGAGACCCTGTATTTTCGGAAAAAACAGCACTCGAGAAGGGCTTCTTTTATGATGAAGGATACCTTCTTTCCAATCATTTTTTGGAAGCAGAGTAGTTTTTTGTTGAAAAATGGATTAAATGGAATTAAAATAGTGATGTTTTGGGGATAAAATCTTAACTCAAGGAGGAAAAAATGTTAGTCGTTAAGAAATTTGGCGGTACATCTGTTGCCAACAAAGAGAGAATCTATAACGTAGCTCGTCGCTGTATTGAAGATTACAATGCAGGTAATGATGTAGTAGTTATTCTTTCGGCAATGGGAAAGATGACCGACGAACTCATTGAAAAAGCAAAAGATATTAATCCCAACCCATCCAGAAGAGAGCTTGATATGCTCCTTACAGTAGGCGAACAGACAAGCGTTGCTTTGATGGCTATGGCGATGGCAAACCTTGGCGTACCTGCAATCAGCTTAAATGCTTTCCAGGTGTCCATGCATACAACTTCCAATTACGGAAATGCAAGACTTAAAAGAATCGATACCGAAAGAATTTCACACGAACTTGAAAGCCGTAAGATTGTTATCATCACAGGTTTCCAGGGCGTAAATAAATACGACGATTATACCACTCTCGGAAGAGGCGGTTCAGATACAACTGCTGTTGCAATCGCAGCTGCACTCCGTGCAGACAAGTGCGAAATTTACACAGACGTTGACGGTGTATACACAGCAGACCCGAGAATTGTTAAGAAAGCAAGAAAGTTAAACGAAATCACATATGATGAAATGCTCGATCTTGCCACACTCGGTGCGGGAGTATTACACAACCGTTCAGTTGAAATGGCTAAGAAATACGGAGTTACTTTGGTAGTTCGTTCATCCCTTACAAGTGAGGAAGGAACAATCGTTAAGGAGGATGTTAAAGTGGAAAAAATGCTTGTTAGCGGCGTAGCCGTAGATAAAAGTGCTGAAAGAATTTCAATCATCGGTCTTGAAGATAAGCCCGGTACTGCATTCAGAGTATTCGATGCTCTTGCAAAGGCAAATGTAAACGTAGATATGATCTTACAGTCTGTAGGTCGTGACAATACAAAGGATATTTCATTTACTGTTGACGGAAACTTCGGTGAAGATGCTCTTAAGGTCCTTGAAGAGAATCAGGCAAGACTTAAATATCAGAACATCGAAATGGAAAAGAACGTTGCAAAGGTATCAATCGTTGGTGCCGGCATGATGTCTAACCCCGGTGTTGCTGCAAAGATGTTTGAGTGCCTCTACAACGAGCACATCAACATCAAGATGATTTCAACTTCCGAAATCAGAGTAACAGTTCTTATCGACGTAAATGATGCAGAGAAAGCAGCAAATGCTATTCACGACATCTTCGGTCTTGATGAATAATTAGTATTTATCATAAAATTAAAACTGCCCGACACAACTTTGTGCCGGGCAGTTATTTTTTGTTTAAAGCTTATTTCTGATCAGTACCTTTTCTCTTTTTAACTGCTTCTGAAAGGAGATATTCTATCTGACCGTTTATAGATCTGAAATCGTCCTCTGCCCATTTGGCAAGGTCGCTGTGCAAAGAAGGAGAAAGGCGAAGCAGAATCTGCTTTTTTTCCAAAGCGGAATTATCTGTATTTTTTTTATCTGTATTTCCCATAATTTTCACCTTTTCCTAATTCAAAGGTTAACGCTGCTTAGTAAATTGATCCGCTGTTAACGATGGGCTGAGCTTCCTTGTTGCCGCAAAGAACAACCATTAAGTTACTTACCATCTGAGCTTTTCTTTCATCGTCCAAATTTACGATCTGGTTTTCAGAAAGCTGATCGATAGCCATTTCTACCATGCTTACAGCACCTTCAACGATTTTCTTTCTTGCTGCGATAATTGCAACTGCCTGCTGTCTCTGGAGCATAGCTGCTGCGATTTCTTCAGAATATGAAAGATGTGTGATACGTACTTCGATTACTTCGATACCTGCGTCAGCAACACGTGTCTGAAGTTCTTCTTTCATTCTGTCAGCAATTTCCTGTGATGAACCACGAAGTGTTTTCTCATCGATCCCGTCATTGTCATCCATATCGTCGTAAGGATAAAGTCTTGCAATATTTCTGATGGTAGAGTCGCACTGGATTGAAAGGAAGTTGTTGTAGTTTTCAACTGCGAATACGGCTCTTGTGGGATCTACGACTTTCCAGATAACAACTGCACCGATGATGATAGGGTTACCGAGAATATCGTTAACTTTCTGTTTCTGGTTGTCGAGAGTTCTGACCTTCATTGATACTGTCTTTGAACCTACGGTAATTCTCTGGCCGTTGGGCTGTGTCACGGTTGTAAGTCCGGGATTGAATGCACTTGCAAAAGGATTTACAAGGAAGAAACCGGATTTCTTAATGGTTCCGTGATATTTACCGAAGAGTGTAAGTACCATTGCTTCATTGGGTTTAACTGTTTTAAGTCCTCCGAAGAGTACGCAGGAGATAATGAAGAATAATACGCAAAGTAAAATAATCAAAATTCCTACGATTGTGAAGTAGCTGCCTGCTGCGGCAAGTCCGCATCCTACGAAGAAGAAAGCAACTTCGATGCAAATAGCTATTATATTTAAGAAGAGCATTAAGATTCCGGATGCCGGACGAAGTTCTCTCTCCTGAATTGTGTAATTGTTTTTGTTGAGTTTATCCATAATTGTTCCTCCAAAAAATTCAACCTTTCGCTGCCTTATGGAGCGAAAATCAAAATGTATCGCTGACTAAGATATATGTTTGATATTTCCTGATATCATTTTGATATCATCACGATAACATGCTGTTAAATATATGTCAATATATTTTTTAAAAATATTTTTTGGTACCTTTTTAACTTGATATATTCTTTATAATTGTATAATCTTTATAAGGACGTTTTTATCATAAAAGAGAGAATAGTATGAATTTAAAAGAAAAATCACTTACACATATAAGAAAATTATTATTATCGGCTGCACCTTTACTGGTTGCATTTTTTATGATGCCTTTAAATGTTATGGCAGCGATTAAGGTGCCTGTGGATACTTCCATAGAGCCCAACAAGGATGCGGGCACAGATCTTTATGAGAGCAAGTGTTATTATCACAATGCAC
The DNA here is from genome assembly GCA_017538995.1 of Lachnospiraceae bacterium. Taxonomy (GTDB): domain Bacteria; phylum Bacillota; class Clostridia; order Lachnospirales; family Lachnospiraceae; genus UBA3766. The sequence continues at coordinate 10,922 of JAFYHV010000102.1, forward strand.
TTCCTCTTAACATATCGATTTCTTCGGGACAGGATTCGTCCGTTCTTCATGACGAAAAATATTCGACCAGCATTAAGCTTGACGAAGGAACACTGGTTACCGTTTCAAGCGAAACAAAAATGCATAGTCTTTATATTATCTGGGATTCTATGGTTCCCGAGTGGACTTTAAAAATCGGTGAGAATTCGTACACCTACGGAAAATACAATTTCCTTCACGAGTACATTGAACTTCCCGAAGAAACAACAGAACTTACAATAGTAATTCCCGACGCCGGAGATCAGACTCCGATTAAGGGTCTTAATAAAATGAGAATATCCGATATCATAGCTTTTGATACCGCAGATGTTCCAATCTGGGTTCAGAAATGGGAGCCCACCTGCGAAGAAGCTGACATTCTTGCTTTTTCGACACACTCGGATGATGAGCAGATTTTCCTTGGCGGAATTACGCCCATTTATCAGGCAGAAAAGAATATGAGAGTTCAGTTTGCGTTCTTTACCACGCACTGGAATGGATACGAACCGATCAGAGAGCATGAAAAATTAAACGGTTTATGGCTTGCCGGAGCGAAGTATTATCCGATTATGGGTATTTTTGACGATGCTTATTCAAAGACTTACGAAGGCGCTGCCCAGACCATAAATGAAGATGAAGCAGCTTTATTTGAAACAAGAATCATAAGAAGAGTTCATCCTCAGGTAGTTGTTACACAGGACTATTTAAATGGTGAGTACGGACACGGCCAGCATATCTTTATGGCAACAAATACAATTAAGGCTGTGGAGTTTGCCAAAGACGAGACCTATGATCCGGACAGCGTGGCACAGTATGGTGTATGGAATGTTTCGAAGTTCTACGTTCACTTAAATTCAGACGACCCTACTTTGCTTGATATGCGTTCTCCTCTTGAGAGTTTTGGCGGCAAGAGAGCAATTGATGTTGCAAGACAGGCATATCTTTGCCATCAGACTCAGCAGTGGTGTGATTTTAGTGTGGATGATTACGGTCCTTATTCGGCAGCCAACTGGGGACTTTATAAAACAAACGTAGGTCCCGATGTTGCCAAGAATGACCTTATGGAAAATCTTACCTCTTATGACGAGCAGGAAAGAATAAGACTCGAGGAAGAGGAAAAAATACGTCTCGAAGAAGAAAAGAAAAAAGCCGCAGAAGAAGAAAAAGCCAGACTTGAAAAAGAAGCTTTGGAGAAAGAGCAGGCTGAAAAAGAAGACGGCGGTAAAGATAAGGATAAAGACAAAACAAAGGATGAGTCCGGCCTGTCCGGAACAGAAATATTTGTTATCGCAGCCATAATTGTTATCGTTTTAATGGCCGGCGGATTCGTGGCATATTTTATAGTAAGCAATAATCAGAAAAAGAAAAGACGTAAAAAGAGACGTCGTTAATATTAAAACGGAAAAGAAACGGATATGAAAAACACTTTTAAAATAATACTTACATCAATGCTTTTCTTTGTTGTTGCATTTATGTCTTTTAGGATAAATGCAAATGCTGAAGGTGAAGCGATAAAGATTTATACCGCAGATGATTTACTTGCCGTGGCTGAAAATATCGATGCTGACTATATTCTTATGAATGACATCGATATGGCAGGTATCGAATGGACTCCGCTTGATTATAACGGAAACTTCGACGGCAACAATCATGCAATTTTAAATCTCGAGATTAAAACAACATCACAGGGTATTCGTACAACATACGACGGAAACTACAAGACTTACGACACATGTTTCGCAGGTCTTTTCGGTGTACTCGAAAACGGCAGTGTCAAAAATCTCACCTTAAAAGGATTAAACGTTAAAGTTAATAAAGAAGAACCCTGCTTTATCGGTTCGATAGCCGGATTTGCAGAGGGCAGCAGCATCGAAAACTGTAATATCGAAGGCACCTTAAGACTGGATGTTTCCGCGAAGATGTTCGGTGTAGGCGGAATCGTCGGATACGGCGGTGACGGCTCAATCAAATCCACAAATGCAGAGGTTACGCTTATCTGTATCGACCATGACAAGGAAAACCGTGACGAGCAGTTTATGGGCGGCGGATATTCCGCAGGATATCTCGATGTCGACAAATGCTTTATTAAGATAGACGGTTATGATTCGGACCACGGCTACGTTCATGACGGCGGACTCGTCGGAATGTACATTCTTTATCCTTTCGGAAACAATTACGCGGGATATATCAACAATACCAGAGTCGAAGGCATGATTACCTTCTTCGAAGACAATACCGACAGAAGAGCCTACTGCAAGGATTTTATCGGTGAGGTTATGAACTGGACCTATGAGTATGTGGGCAATTCGTCTGATTTTACCCGCAATGAGATAAAAGAGTATTCCAAAGATCTGCTTCCTCATTACTGCGAGGGCGACAACTATACCAGGGAAACAGTTGAAAGTACCTGCGACGAATTCGGATATACAATCTATAAGTGCAATGACTGCGGCTATTCTTTTAAGAGCGATTACACACTTAAAAATCACAATATAACCGACTGGACGGACGAAATCGAAGCCACATACGAAGAAGAGGGTCTTGCAAAAGGCATCTGCTCGAACTGTGGCAGCGAAGTATATAAGATTACGCCCGTAAAAGAGCCGGAAGTGATTGAAGAGCCTGAAATTGTGCCCGAAGAGCCGGAATACCCCTCAAAAGATGATGCAGAACCCACGACGGTAGAAGAGGAACAAAACAATACTCTTTTAGGGGTTGTTCTTATAGTCGGACTCATTATTTCAATAGGCCTTGTAATAGCCATTGCGGTGGTTTTGTTCAGAGGCGGCAAAAAGAGATAGTCTATTTACACAAATGCCCGTTTTATGCTATAATATATGTCTGTTGCGGACTGATTCAAAGCGTTAATTTTATGAATCATTAAGCGGTGGAAAACACATACCGAATCAGGATTAAAATCCGAAAGGAACAAGAAGAATGTTAAACGACAAAGTTATCCTTCTTACCGGCGGAACGGGTTCGTTTGGTAAGGCCTTTACAAAGTATGTTTTAAACAATTACGATCCTAAGAAAATTATCATTTATTCACGTGACGAATTTAAACAGTTCATCATGCAGAATGAATTCAAAAAGGAATTTCCCGACAAGTTTTCAAAACTCAGATTTTTCATAGGTGATGTCAGAGATAAAGACAGATTAAAACGCGCGATGGAGGGCGTTGATTTTGTTATTCATGCAGCTGCATTAAAACAGGTTCCCGCGTGTGAATACAACCCTCAGGAAGCGATTAAGACAAATATTCACGGTGCGCAGAACGTAATCGATGCGGCACTTGATTCAGGCGTTAAAAAAGTTGTCGCTCTTTCAACAGACAAGGCTGTTAACCCCGTAAACCTTTACGGCGGTACCAAACTTGTTTCAGACAAACTTTTCATTGCGGCCAACTCATACGTAGGCGAAAAAGATATCTGCTTCTCAATCGTCCGTTACGGTAACGTTGCAGGAAGCAGAGGTTCGGTTATTCCTTTCTTCAAGGATTTAATCGACAAGGGTGCTACCGAACTTCCCATCACTGATTTCAGAATGACCAGATTCTGGATATCACTTGAGGAAGGCGTGGAACTCGTAATCAAAGCTCTTAACGAATCCAAGGGCGGCGAAACATTTATTTCAAAGATTCCTTCTTTTAAGATCACGGATCTTGCAGAGGCAATGCTTCCCGGCTGTTCCAAAAAGGAAATCGGCATCAGAGAAGGCGAAAAGCTTCACGAGATAATGATTACCACAGAGGATTCTTTCACTACATACGAATTTGACAAGCATTTCATCGTATATCCTCAGATGATTTTCGCAAAGAGAATGCTTCCTTCAAACGAAGGCAAGAAGGTTGAAGAAGGATTCTCCTATTCATCAGGCAACAATACCTGGTGGCTCACTGTAGAGGAAATCAGAGAGAGATTAAATACGTTAAAATAAAGCTAAAATTTTAAGGAGGATACAATTATGAAGTTAGTTCCATTAGGCGACAGAGTTGTATTGAAGCAGTTAATCGCAGAAGAGACCACAAAGTCCGGCATCGTAATCCCCGGTCAGAACAAAGAAAAACCCCAGCAGGCTGAGGTTATTGCAGTAGGCCCCGGAATCCTTGCAGACGGCAAAGAAGTAAAAATGGAAGTTAAGGTTGGCGATCAGGTAATCTACTCCAAGTACTCGGGAACCGAAGTTAAGATCGATGACGAAGAAGTTATCATCGTAAAACAGTCGGATATTCTTGCTATTGTAGAATAATTATTTTTTATAAATATTCAGGAGGTTTAGTTCAAAATGGCTAAAGAGATTAAATATGGCGCAGAAGCCCGCGCAAGTCTTGAAGCCGGTGTTAATCAGCTGGCAGATACAGTCAGAGTAACACTCGGACCTAAGGGCAGAAATGTAGTTCTTGATAAATCATATGGTTCACCCCTTATCACAAACGACGGTGTTACCATTGCAAAAGAAATCGAACTTGAAGACGCATTCGAAAATATGGGTGCACAGCTTGTTAAGGAAGTTGCAACAAAGACTAACGATGTTGCAGGTGACGGAACAACAACAGCTACAGTACTTGCACAGGCAATGATCAATGCAGGTATGAAGAACATCGCTGCAGGTGCCAACCCCATCATCTTAAGAAAAGGTATGAAGAAAGCTACCGAATGCGCAGTAGAATCCATCAAGAGCATGTCATCAAAGGTTAACGGCAAAGAGCAGATTGCAAGAGTTGCAGCTATTTCCGCAGGCGATGATATGGTTGGTGAGATGGTAGCCGATGCTATGGAAAAGGTTTCAGGCGACGGCGTTATCACAATCGAAGAATCAAAGACCATGCAGACCGAACTTGATTTGGTTGAAGGTATGCAGTTTGATAAAGGTTACCTTTCAGCTTACATGTGCACAGACATGGAAAAGATGGAAGCAGTACTTGAGAATCCTTACATCCTTATCACTGATAAGAAGATTTCCAACATTCAGGAAATCCTTCCCGTTCTCGAGACAATCGTTCAGAGCGGCGCAAAGCTTCTTATCATTGCTGAAGACATTGAAGGCGAAGCACTTACAACTTTAATCGTCAACAAACTTCGCGGTACATTCAATGTAGTAGCGGTTAAGGCTCCCGGATACGGTGACAGACGTAAGGAAATGCTTAAGGATATCGCAATCCTTACAGGCGGTCAGGTAATCAGCGAAGAACTCGGTCTTGATTTAAAAGAAGTTACACTTCAGGATATGGGTCGTGCAAAATCCGTTAAGGTTCAGAAGGAAAACACCATCATTGTTGACGGTGCGGGAAATCCTGATGATATCGCAGCAAGAGTAGCACAGATCAAATCAGCTATCGAAACAACAACATCAGATTTCGATAAGGAAAAACTTCAGGAAAGACTTGCTAAACTTGCAGGCGGCGTAGCAGTTATCAAAGTAGGCGCAGCAACAGAAGCTGAAATGAAAGAAGCAAAACTTCGTATGGAAGATGCTTTGGCAGCTACAAAGGCAGCAGTTGAGGAAGGCATTATCGCAGGCGGCGGATCGGCTTACATTCACGCTTCAAAGAAGGTTAAAGAACTTGCCGATACACTTGAAGGCGACGAGAAGACCGGTGCTCAGATCGTTCTTACAGCACTTAAGGCTCCTTTGTTCCACATCGCTGCAAATGCCGGTCTTGACGGTTCCGTAATCGTTAACAAGGTATACGAATCAGAAGTTGGTTTCGGATTCGATGCTCTTAAAGAAGAATACGTGAACATGGTTGAAGCAGGTATTCTTGATCCTTCAAAAGTTACCAGAAGTGCACTTCAGAACGCAACCAGCGTAGCATCCACATTCCTGACAACAGAAAGTGCCGTTGCAAACATCAAGGAAGATACTCCCGCAATGCCTGCCGGCGGTATGGGCGGAATGGGATATTAAAAAGTCGAAATATCGACAGAGAGGTGATTTCATGAAAAAATTTTTATGCTTGGCTGCAGGTTTACTTATGATTGCTTCACTTGCAGCATGTACGTCAAAAAAAGATGAACTCGTTATGGCAACAAACGCTGAGTTTCCTCCTTACGAGTTTCATGAAGGGGACAAAATAGTAGGAATAGACGTTGAAATCTGCCAGGCAATCGCTGATGAGTTAGGGAAAGAGCTCGTTATCGAGGATATGGCATTCGATTCGGTTATCACTTCTGTATATACAGGAAAAGCAGATTTGGGAGCAGCTGGTCTTACAATAACGGAGGACAGACTTAAAAACATTAATTTCTCCGATCCTTATGCAACTGCAGCTCAGGTTATCATTATCAAAGAGGATTCCGACATTGCTTCACCCGACGATTTAGTCGGCAAGACAATCGGTGTTCAGCTTGGTACAACAGGCGATATTTATGCCGAAGACATTGAAGATGCAACACTTGAACGTTACAACAAGGGATTTGAAGCTGTTCAGGCACTTCTTCAGGGCAAAATCGATGCGGTTATTATCGACAACGAGCCCGCAAAGGTTTATGTATCACAGAACGACGGTTTAAAGATTGTTGATGAAGCATTTACCTATGAGGAATACGCAATTGCAATCGCAAAAGACAACACAAAGTTACTTGACGATGTAAATGCAGCTATTAAGAAATTAAAGGATTCCGGCAAGCTTGATGAGATTGTGGCCAAATACATTTCTGCCGACAACTAGGTGTTCATATGGCGTTTTTTGATGGTTTTTATTTAAACTTCATAAAAGACAACAGATGGAAATACATTGTAAACGGTTTGGGAGTTACTCTGAGAGTAACTCTCTTTGCCGTTTTAATCGGTATCGCTATCGGCTTTGTAATAGCGATAATCCGTTCGACTTATGAAAAGACGGGAAAGCTTAAAATACTTAATTTTTTGGCAAATATTTATCTGACGGTAATCAGAGGAACGCCCGTTGTAGTTCAGCTTTTGATTATTTATTTTGTTATCTTCGGATCTGTTCGAATTGACAAAGTTTTTGTCGCTATTGTAGCGTTCGGTATCAACTCCGGCGCGTACGTTGCGGAAATAATCCGAAGCGGAATTATGTCCATAGATCCGGGACAGATGGAAGCAGGAAGATCTCTCGGATTTAACTACATTCAGACCATGTGGCATATCATTATTCCGCAGGCCTTTAAGAATGTACTTCCCGCACTCGGCAACGAGTTTATAGTTCTCCTAAAAGAGACTTCGGTTGCAGGTTATATCGCACTCGAAGATTTAACAAAAGGAGCGGACATCATAAGAAGTCAGACTTACAGTCCGTTTATTCCTCTTTTATCCGTTGCCGCAATTTATTTAGGCATAGTAATGCTTTTATCATTCCTTCTTAAGAAATTAGAGAGGAGGTTGAGAAGCAGTGAGCGATAATAATGAAAAACAGCTCCTTATAAGTGTTGACAATCTTTCAAAACATTTTGATGATTTACATGCGCTTAACGGAGTATCGATAGATATTTACAAAGGTGATGTTATTTTTGTGGTAGGTCCTTCCGGTTCCGGAAAATCCACGTTCTTACGCTGTCTTAACAGACTTGAGGAACCCACAGGCGGAACGATTCTTTTTGAAGGAATCGATATCACCGACAAGAAAACAGACATCAACAAGCATCGTCAGAAAATGGGAATGGTATTCCAGCAGTTTAATTTATTCCCTCACATGACGGTATTAAAGAATCTTACCTTGGGACCCATTAAGCTTCAGGGGAAATCAAAGGCAGAAGCCGAAGAAGAAGCCATGAAACTTTTGGAGAGAGTAGGACTTGCAGACAGAGCAAAAGCTTATCCCAATCAGCTCTCGGGCGGTCAGAAGCAGCGTATCGCCATTGTTCGTGCGCTTTGCATGAAGCCCGACGTAATGCTTTTTGACGAGCCCACATCCGCACTCGATCCCGAAATGGTAGGCGAGGTTCTCGAAGTTATGCGTGAGCTTGCAAAAGAAAACATGACCATGGTAGTTGTAACTCACGAAATCGCATTCGCCAAAGAAATCGCCAACCGCGTTATCTTTATGGCAGAAGGCAAAATCGAAGAAGAAGGCCCTGCAGCCGAGTTCTTCGACAACCCCAAGTCAGAACGTCTTAAGAGCTTCCTCGCCAAGGTGCTTTAATAGCCAATTGGGGACGGTTCTGTTTTGGCCTTTTTTACCACTTGGGGACACATCTTTATAAAGAAAAAAATAAACTAACATACACTACGGAGGTAGAACATGAGTAACGTAAGAAGAATCTATGTTGAAAAAAAGCTTGCATATGCAGTCAAGGCGAAAGAATTGATGGGAGATATTAAAGGATATCTCGGTATTAATAGTGTGACAGGAGTTAGATATCTCATTCGTTACGATGTAGAGAATATATCTGATGACATTTTTGAAAGAGCATGCAAGACGGTTTTCTCGGAGCCTCCCGTAGATAATTATTTCCTTGAAGATTTAAAGGTTAATGACGGAGACAAGGTATTCAGCGTTGAGTATTTACCCGGTCAGTACGATCAGAGAGCGGACTCTGCAGTTCAGTGCGTACAGTTCTTAAATGCAGAAGAGAATCCTACAATTCAGACTGCGATCACATATGTTCTCGAAGGAAATGTTTCCGATGAAGAACTTGAAAAAATCAAAGCATACTGTATTAACCCCGTAGATTCAAGAGAGGCTTCAATTACCAAGCCCGAAACTCTTCAGAGCGTTTTCGCAACACCCGATGATGTTTCGGTATTCGAAAACTTTACAACAATGCCCGAAGACGAATTCAAGAAGCTTTATGATTCTCTCGGACTTGCAATGACTTATAAGGATTTTGCTTTTATCAGAGAATACTTTGCTAACGATGAAAAGAGAAATCCTACATTCACAGAAATCAAAGTACTTGATACATACTGGTCAGACCACTGCCGTCACACAACATTCTCCACAGAACTTGAGAATGTTAAGTTCCTTGCAGGTGACTACGCAGGCGTACTTGAAGATACATACAATGAATATCTTTCCACAAGAAAAGATGTATACGGCGACAACTCCAAGAAGTATGTATGCCTTATGGACCTTGCCCTCATGGCTATGAAAAAGCTTAAAAAAGACGGCAAGCTTGAAGATATGGAAAAATCCGATGAGATTAACGCTTGTTCAATCGTTGTTCCCATCGATGTTGAATATGAAGACGGTAAGGTTGTAAACGAAGAGTGGCTTATCAACTTCAAGAACGAAACACATAACCATCCTACAGAAATCGAGCCTTTCGGTGGTGCAGCAACATGTCTTGGCGGCGCTATCAGAGATCCGCTTTCAGGAAGAACATATGTATATCAGGCAATGAGAGTTACCGGTGCCGCAGATCCTACAGTTTCCGTTAACGAAACTCTTAAGGGTAAGCTTTCACAGAAGAAGCTTGTCCGCGGTGCGGCAGCAGGTTATTCATCCTACGGTAACCAGATTGGTCTTGCAACAGGACTCGTAAAAGAAATTTACCATCCTAACTATGTTGCAAAGAGAATGGAAATCGGTGCAGTTATGGGTGCAGCTCCCAGACGTGCCGTTATCAGAGAAACATCCAATCCCGGTGACGTAATCGTTCTTTTAGGAGGACGTACAGGTAGGGATGGCTGCGGCGGTGCTACAGGTTCTTCAAAGGTACATACCGTTCAGTCAATCGAAACCTGCGGTGCGGAAGTACAGAAAGGTAATCCTCCCACAGAAAGAAAGATTCAGAGACTCTTTAGACGTGAAGAAGTTTCAGCACTTATTAAGAAATGTAACGACTTTGGTGCAGGCGGTGTATCCGTAGCCATCGGCGAGCTTGCAGACGGCTTAAGAGTAAACCTTGACCTTGTACCCAAGAAATACGAAGGTCTTGACGGAACAGAACTTTCGATTTCCGAATCACAGGAAAGAATGGCAGTTGTTCTTGATCCCAAGGATCTTGACCAGTTCCTTAAATATGCTGAGGAAGAAAATCTTGAAGCAATCAAGGTTGCAGATGTTACCGAAGATCCCAGACTTGTACTTGTCTGGAGAGGCAAAGAAATCGTTAACATCAAGAGAGAATTCCTTAACACAAACGGTGCTCATCAGGCTACAAACGTAGAAGTTGAATCACCGAGCAAAGCTGACAATTATTTCTGCAAAGCAGCCAACAAGAAAGTTGAAGCAGCTTTGGCAACGGGCGATATTAAGACCGCTGTTATCGAAAGCGTATCAGATCTTAACACCTGTTCACAGAAGGGTCTTGTTGAAATGTTTGACTCATCTATCGGTGCAGGTACGGTTCTTATGCCTTACGGCGGTGCAAACCAGCTCACAGAAATCCAGACAATGGTTGCAAAGGTTCCCGTTATGAAGGGCAAATCCGATGCAGTTACAATGATGAGCTACGGCTTCGATCCTTATCTTTCTTCATGGTCACCTTACCACGGCGCAATTTATGCTGTAACAGAATCCATGAGTAAGATCTGTGCAGCAGGCGGCGATGTAAATAAGATCAGATTTACATTCCAGGAATACTTTAGAAGAATGAGCGAGGTTCCTTCAAGATGGAGCCAGCCTTTTGCGGCTCTTTTAGGAGCGTTTAAGGCTCAGATGGCTTACGGCCTTCCTTCAATCGGCGGTAAGGACTCAATGTCCGGAACATTCCAGGATATCGACGTTCCGCCCACACTCGTTTCCTTCGCGGTTGACGTTGCAAAGAACGACGAAGTTATCACACCCGAGCTTAAGAAAGCAGGCAACTCACTCGTTATTTTCAGAATTCCCAAGGATGAGAATTCAATTCCTGTATTCGACAAGGTTCTTGCTCTTTACGATGAAGTTGCAAAGCTCATAAAAGACAAAAAGATTGTTTCAGCATATGTAACCGATGCATACGGAATCGTTCCCGCAGCTGCAAAGATGGCATTCGGTAACGGTCTCGGCGTTAAGATTGACGCAGCAGATGTTAAGTCACTTTTCTCAAATGAGATGGGCAGCATCCTCTGCGAAATGACTGAAGCAGTTAATGACGAATTTGCTTCAACAATCGGTACGGTTGCTGAAAAAGATATCGAAATCAATTCTGTTAAGGTAAGCCTTGACGATGTACTTGCATCATACAAGAAGCCTCTTGAAAAAGTATTCCATTCAAGAGTAACCGAGGATTACACAAAGCTTGACAGACCTGCATACAAGGCAGAGAGCGTATACATCTGCAAGAACAAGGTTGCAAAGCCCCATGTATTTATTCCCGTATTCCCCGGAACAAACTGCGAATACGATTCAACAAGAGCATTTGAGAGAGCAGGCGCTACCGTAACCACAAAGATATTCAGAAACCTTAATTCCGCAATGATTAAGGAAAGCGTGGATGAATACGTAAAAGAAATAAAGAACGCACAGATCATCATGTTCCCCGGCGGATTCTCCGCAGGTGACGAACCCGACGGTTCAGCAAAGTTCTTCGCTACAGCATTCCAGAACGAAGCAATCAAGGAAGCTGTAACAGACTTACTTGATAACAGAGACGGTCTTGCACTCGGTATCTGTAACGGTTTCCAGGCACTTATCAAACTTGGCCTTGTACCTAACGGAAAGATTACGGGACAGGATGAAAATTCCGCTACACTTACATTTAATACAATCAACCGTCACATCTCCAAGATGGCTTATACAAAGGTTGTTTCCAACAAGTCACCCTGGCTTCAGTTAGCAGAACTTGACGGTGTATACACATCACCCGCATCACACGGTGAAGGAAGATTTGTAGCGCCCAAGGAACTCATTGAGCAGCTCTTTGCAAACGGTCAGGTAGCTACAAGATACTGCGACAATAACGGTAACGTAAGCATGGATGAAGAATACAATATCAACGGTTCATTCGAATCAATTGAAGGTATCACATCACCCGACGGCCGCGTACTTGGTAAGATGGCTCATGCAGAGCGTCGTGACAACGGTGTTGCAATTAACATCTACGGTGAGCAGGATCTTAAGATCTTCGAATCCGGTGTTAAGTATTTTAAATAATTTGAACTTTGGTCTTTTATAAAGATTGGAGAATTTTATGAAGAAGAATTTCAAATATTTTTTATTAAGTCTGCTTGTTTGCGCGAGCGTAATAATGCCCGTGACAGGCTGTTCATGCAGCAATCCTGCTGAAGAAGCAACAGATACCATCGAAGGCATGGCTTCGCAGGAAGAAAAGGCACAGGATGCACTTGATGCGTTTAATGCCGATGCCGATGAAAAGGGTGCGGAAGCAGACGCTATATTTGAAATGGTTGAATAACGGAGAAACAAATGAACTGGAGAGAATACGTAAGAAACGTTACCCCGTATATTCCGGGAGAACAGCCCAAGATTGACAATCTTATTAAATTAAATACAAACGAAAATCCTTATTCTCCTTCAGGCGTCGTAAAAGATGAGCTTAAAAAACTTGCCGAAGATTACGACTGCTTGAGAAGATATCCCAAGCCCAACTGCGACGCGCTTGAGGAAGCATTAAGCGAATACACGGGACTTAAGCGTGAGCAGATTTTTACGGGTGTCGGATCGGATGATGTTATCTGTACATTGTTTTTAACATTTTTCCATTCTAAACTTCCGGTACTTTTTGCGGATATCACTTATTCCTTTTATGAGGTATGGGCCGAGTTTGCTGGATTTCCAAAGGAACTTGTTCCCGTAAAAGAAGATCTTTCAATCGATATTAACGATTACAGAAAAGAAAACGGCGGTATTGTAATTGCCAATCCCAATGCGCCCACAGGCAAGGCACTTCCTTTAAGTAAGATTGAAGAAGTGCTTAAATTCAACAGGGATTCGGTGATTATAGTTGACGAAGCATACGTTGATTTTGGTGCTGAGTCGGCAATTTCGCTTGTAAACAAATACGATAACTTAATCGTAACCCAGACATATTCAAAATCCAGAAACCTTGCAGGTCTTCGTATAGGTATGGCATTTGCGAGCGAAGAGCTTATCGCAAAGGTGAAAGCCATCAAGTTTTCGATTAACTCCTATACAATGAACGAGCCTTCGCTTCGCCTCGCATCTGCGGTTCTTAAGGATGAAAAATATTTCAGAGAATGCTGCGACAAGGTTATTAAGACCAGAGAGTGGAGTGTTGAAGAGTTTAAAAAATTAGGCTTTTCATTCCCCGAAAGCAGTGCAAACTTTGTGTTTGTAACACATCCTAAAGTTAACGCAAACGATATCTACAAAGCGTTAAGAGAAAGAGGAATTCTGGTACGTCATTTCAGCATTCCGAGAATTGACAATTACCTTCGTATTTCCATCGGAACAGACGAAGAGATGAAAGCACTTTTTGCAGCTTTAAAAGAAATAGTGGCTTAGAAAACGAAAGGATTCAGTGTAAGCGTAAAAGATTATGACAGCATTAAGAGACGCACTTGTAAACATGTTACTTGACCATCATATCGCACCCGTATGGATTTGCTTTATTGTAAGCATGATTCCGTTAATTGAACTTCGTGGCGGTCTGATTGTATCAAGTATTTTAAATGTTCCGCTTTGGAAAGCGATTATTTTCTGTATAGGCGGAAATATTATTCCGATTCCTTTTATTCTTCTTTTTATCAAGAGAATTTTAAAGTGGATGAAGAATATTCATTTTCTTAAAATCGACAAATTCGCCGAATGGCTTGAAAACAGAGCAAACAAAAAGAGCGATGCGCTTAAGAAAGGTGAGTTCTTGGGACTCATGCTTTTCGTAGGAATTCCTCTTCCCGGAACCGGTGCATGGATGGGTTCTCTTATGGCGGCACTTTTTGACGTAAAACTTTGGAAGGCTGTAGTCGCAGAACTTTGCGGACTTATTCTCGCAACGATTATAATGTCGTTATTATCCTATGGCGCACTTGGATCGATTTTCCATTTTTTAGGTTAAATATATGGAAGCATATTCGGAATTTGCAAAGCTTTATGACGGTTTTATGGAAGACGTTCCTTACGATGAATGGTTTGAATTCGTCAAAAAGACTTTGTACGAAGACAATATAATAAACGGTATTATCTGCGAACTCGGTGCTGGCACCGGCAATTTTACGATGCGTCTTGCAGAAGTCGGATTTGACATGATCGGAATTGATAATTCGGACGATATGCTCAATGTGGCTTTGCATAAAAAAGATGAGTATGAATACACAGAAGATCCCGTAAATAAAGTGTCCGATATAATGTATCTTAATCAGGATATGAGAGAGTTCGAATTATACGGCACCGTAAGAGCGATTGTAAGTGTTTTTGATTCAATTAATTATATTCTCGAAGACGAGGAAATTATTCAGACATTTAAGCTCGTAAATAATTATCTCGACCCTAAGGGACTCTTTATATTTGATTTTAATACGCTTCATAAATACAGAGATGTAATCGGTGATTCCACGATAGCCGATTCGAGTGATGAAGCTTCGTTTATCTGGTCAAATTACTTTGATAAGGAAAGTAACATAAACGAATACGAAATTACGTTTTTCGTGGCTTCGGATAATGAAAACGATGATTCGCTGTACAGAAGATTCGATGAATTTCATTATCAGAGAGGTTATACTCTCGAAGAAATAAAAGAATTTTTGGAAGAAGCCGGACTTGAATTCATCGCCGCTTATGATGCGGAAGGATTTATGGAAACAAGCGATGATTCGGAGAGAATCTTCGTAGTTGCAAGAGAGTCCGGGAAGTAAGGATAAAGAATGGATATAATCGTCAGGGCCACGGCCGCAAACGCACAGATAAGAGTATTCTCGGCATACACAAAGGACATGGTTGAAGAAGCCAGAAAAAGACACAATACTTCTCCTGTATGTACCGCAGCACTCGGAAGACTGATGACAGCGGCTTCAATTATGGGCTCGATGCTTAAAAGCGATAAAGATATATTAACACTTAAAATTGAATCCGACGGACCGATAGAAGGTGTTACCGTAACAGCCGATTCAAAAGGATTCGTAAAAGGTTATGTCGGAAACCCCAATGTGATTTTACCTGCGAACAAGGTCGGAAAACTTGACGTGGCAGGTGCTGTCGGAGTAGGATTTCTTGATGTAATAAAAGACTTGGGATTAAAAGAGCCGTATGTCGGTCAGACAGAGCTTCAGACCGGAGAGATTGCAGAGGATTTGACATATTATTTTGCAAGCTCCGAACAGACTCCTTCAAGTGTGGGCCTCGGTGTTTTAATGAACAAAGACAACACCGTAAAACAGGCAGGCGGATTTATTTTACAGTTAATGCCTGATGTGTCTGAAGAGACCATAGAAAAAATCGAACAGAATTTATCGAAGATTTCTTCGGTTACAACACTTCTTGATGAAGGTAAGGGACCCAAGGAAATACTTGAGATTTTATGTGAAGGATTAGATCCTAAAATCATCGATATTATTCCTGTCGGCTTTAAGTGCAACTGCTCAAAAGAGAGAGTATCAAAAGCACTTATAAGTGTCGGAAAAGAAGAGCTTTCAAAGATAGTAAAAGAGGAAGATTCAATCAATCTTCACTGTGATTTCTGCAATACGGATTACGAGTTCACAAAAGCGGAACTTAAAGAATTATTGCAGTACGCAAAATAGAAACGGTTTAAGACTGTAATGTATTGTTTTGGGGAAATTGAATAAAACGAGGTTATGAAAATGACACAAGCAGAAACAGCCTTAAAACTTCATGAAGAGTGGCAGGGCAAACTCGAAACCAAAAGCAAAGTAGAAGTAAAAACAAAGGAAGCACTTGCACTTGCGTACACTCCCGGTGTGGCAGAACCCTGCAAGGTAATTGCAAAAGATAAGGAAGCGGCTTACGTATATACGGGCAAGGCCAATACAGTAGCTGTTATTTCCGACGGTTCGGCAGTTTTGGGACTCGGAAATATCGGTGCGAGCGCAGGCATTCCCGTTATGGAAGGAAAAGCAGTGCTTTTTAAAGAGTTTGGCGGTGTAAATGCCGTACCTCTCTGCATAGATACGCAGGATACCGAAGAGATAATTAAAACGGTTACTTATCTTGCACCCAACTTCGGCGGAATCAACCTCGAAGATATTTCCGCTCCGAGATGTTTCGAGATAGAAGAAAGACTTAAAGCAACACTTGATATTCCGGTTTTCCATGACGATCAGCACGGAACCGCAATCGTTGTTCTGGCAGGTCTTATCAATGCTTTAAAGGTTACGAAAAAGAATAAAGAAGAGTGTAAAGTGGTTGTTAACGGTGCAGGCAGTGCAGGTATCGCAATCACAAAACTTCTTTTAAGATACGGATTTAAGAATGTCACCATGTGCGACAAACTGGGTATCATTTCAAAGGATTATCCCAATCTTAACTGGATGCAGGAAAAGATGGCGGAAGTTACCAACCTTGAAGGTGCAAACGGTACTCTGGCAGATGCCTTAAAGGGTGCGGATGTATTTGTAGGTGTAAGTGCTCCGAACATTGTATCCGCAGAAATGGTTCAGTCAATGAACAAGGACGCAATCATTTTTGCAATGGCAAATCCCGTTCCTGAAATTATGCCCGATGTGGCTAAGGCTGCAGGTGCTAAGGTAGTTGGTACCGGAAGATCTGATTTTCCTAATCAGGTTAACAATGTTATTGCTTTCCCGGGTATCTTTAAGGGTGCGCTTGAAGGCAGGGCAAAACAGATAACCGAGGAAATGAAACTTGCTGCAGCAACAGCTATTGCAGGTCTTATACCCGAAGATGAATTAAACGAAGACAATATTATTGTTCCGCCTTTCCATCCTACAGTTGCAAGCGTGGTATGCGAGGCAGTAAAGAACAACATTTAATGCAGGGGATTTTATGAATTACAATTCCGATACATTATACAAACTGATGATTTTGTATATGTTAAAATCGGCGGCAGAACCTTTGACCTTATTACAGATAAGCACGTTTTTCGTCGAAAAGGAATATACGGATTTTCTGAAGATTCAGGGGCATGTAAAAGCTCTCGAAGATCAGAATTTCCTGGCCGTCAAAGAAAATCACAATAAAACACTTATCTCCATTACCGAAGAAGGAATGGAGTCTCTTCAGTATTTTTTGGGAGATATAAGTTCCGAGATTAAATGTGACATTCAGGAATATCTGAAAGTCAATTCTACGGAATTAAGAAGAGAAGCATCCATCGTTTCGGACTATTACAAGAATCAGTACGGCGAGTATGAGGCAATTCTCTGGGCAAAAGACAGAGATACCGAACTTTGTACGATTAAGATGACGGTACCGAGCGAAAAAATGGCTGCCGCAATCTGCGATAACTGGCAGGAAAAAAATCAGGAGATTTATCAGTTCTTAACTGAAAATCTTTTCTAAAATAATTATGGACGGGGAATAGAAATGGCCGACAGGAGAAGAAAAAGAAAAAAGAAAAAATCCAATTCCGTATATAAGGTCGTAGCCGCAGCCGTAGGTGTCTGCATGGTAGCGTTAATAGGTCTTCTTGCTGCTTATTTTATCAGCAATATTGATTTTAATTTCAATGAAAAGACACCCGGTACAATTGCCGAAGTTAAGATACTTCCGACATACGAAGCAGCCGTAACACCGACAGAATGGGCAGAACTTGAAAAGAATGTGCCTGTGGAAATAAGCCAGAACCTTCAGATAATGATGGTCGGCGATATGCTTATGCACCTTAATGTTACGCAGTCAGGTTTTAAGGATGACGGTACAAAGAATTACGATCATCTTTTTGAAAGAATTTTGCCCGATATTCAGGCGGCTGATATCAGAATCGTCAACGAAGAGATAGTATTTGCCGGCGAAGATATGGGCTTTTCCGGATATCCGATGTTTAATACCGCAGAGGAAGTTGGCGATGCCGAAGCAAAGGCAGGCTTTAACGTAATTCTTCATGCGACCAACCATACCATGGATAAATGGAAACAGGGTCTTATGAACACCATTAATTTCTGGAAAAAATATCCCGACATTATGGTGCTCGGCGTAAACGAAACCAAGGAGCAGCAGGATGAAATTACCGTTTTTGAAAAGAACGGAATGAAGATTGCGCTTCTTAACTATACATACGGACTTAACGGAATGCCTCAGCCCGACGATATGCCTTTTGCAGTCAATCTGATTGATGCCGATTTAATGGACAGAAATATCAAAAAGGCTCATGAAGTGGCAGATTTCGTTGTAGTTTTAATCCACTGGGGCAACGAGTATCAGCTTTTTGCATCAAACGATCAGAAGTACTGGTGCAACTGGTTTCTTGAAAGAGACGTGGATCTGATAATCGGTGCGCATCCTCATGTTATTCAGCCCATAGAATGGTATACAGACCCTAACGATGGTGACGAAATGCTTGTTTACTATTCGCTCGGCAATTATGTTACAGGTACCAGAGCAGTCAGAGCAGGCGTATACGAGCAGGCTGTAGGCGGTATGGCAAAAGTCGAACTTACCAAGAATGCACAGGGTGAAGTTGTTATCTCAAGATACGGCGTTGAACCTCTTGTAGCCAACATCGGTAAGGGCGGATATCAGAGTATTTACACTTGTCCTTTAAGTGAATATACTGAAGAGGAGAGGAAGAATACTATTCTTGCTTCAAACGACCCTACTTTCACAATAGAGAACTGCGAAAATCTTTGCGAGAAAGTCTGGGGCGATTTGTATAATAAAGGTGAGAAGGAAACCTGGATAACAAAAGAGTATTAGGAGGGTTAAAAAATGAGTGGTGAGAAAAAATCATCAAGATCGCCGTATTTGCTGATTTCGGCAATTGCATTTATTGTTCTCGGAATCGTAGTAATTGTGTTCAAGAGTACTATAGTAAAAGAAATTAATGATATTATCAAGTGGGTAGCAGTTGGAATACTTGGGGTTATTGCTATAGTAAATATTCTCTCGTTTGTGAAGAATACGAAAGAGAATATTAAAGAATTGATTATAGGAATTCTTTCTTTTTTAGCTGCAATTGTGTTGCTTATTTCAAATAATGTATTTCATATAGAATCTCTAGTGCTTTCAGTAATTGGAGTTATGCTTGGTCTTTATCTGATTGTAGAAGGTTTCTATAAACTTAAAGCTTCATTTAAAAGCAAAAAGAGCAGTGTTAAAGCTTGGTTTGTCCCGTTTATTTTAGGAATATTAAGTATAGTATTTGGGGTAGGCTTTATCTATTGTTCAATCTTTTATTCAGCAAAAGCAACTGCGTATGTAGTTGTTGCTTTAGGAATTTTATTTATCTATGCCGGCATTCAGAACATCGTTAATATGTTTTTTAACACCAAAGATTAATTTTTTCTTGCAAAAAAAATAATATAGTGATAGAGTATTCGAAGACAACAGGGGAGCTTGTAAAGGCAGGCTGAGAACGAGAGATACAGCTCGGACCCATAACCTGATTTGGATAATGCCAACGTAGGGATAGAAATTGCTTTGATATTTTTAAGCAGATGTATCAAGAAGTTGGTATATCTGCTTTTTCTTATGTTTCTTAAGCAGATAAACCCAAACAAAGAATAATCACAAAGGAGATTTATTTATGTTAGGAGATTGCTTGGACAATGTGCGTAAAAACACGCCGTTGGTACACAACATCACAAATTATGTAACGGTTAACGATGTGGCAAATGTTTTGCTTGCCTCGGGAGGAAGTCCCATCATGTCGGACGAACCCGAAGATGTGGAAGATATAACTTCCATCTGCGGCGGTTTAAGCATAAATATCGGAACTCTTAACAAAAGCAGTATTGAGGGTATGTTTCTTGCAGGCAAAAAGGCAAATGAACTTAATCATCCTCTGCTTCTTGACCCTGTAGGCGCAGGTGCGTCAAAATTAAGAACAGAAACTGCCGTAAAACTTATGGATGAGGTAAATTTTACGGTAATAAGAGGAAATATATCAGAGATTAAAACTCTTGCACTTGGAAGCGGAACAACCAAAGGAGTTGATGCGGATGTGGCAGATGCTGTAAGTGAAGATAATCTTGATGCTGCAGTTAATTTTGTAAAGGATTTTGCAAAGAAGAGCGGAGCAGTCATTGCTGTTACCGGCGCCATCGACCTGGTAAGCGATGCTGATAAATGTTACGTTATAAGAAACGGACGTCCCGAAATGGGTAAAATTACCGGAACAGGATGCCAGTTATCAGGCCTGATGACTGCTTATATTGTTGCAAACCCCGACAACCTTCTGGAAGCGGCCGCTGCATCTGTCTGCGCGATGGGACTTGCGGGAGAAATAGGATGGAATAATATGTTACCCGGTGACGGAAATTCAACATACAGAAACCGTATTATAGATGCCATTTACAATATGGATGCGGAAACTCTCGATAAGGGGGCAAAATATGAACTGCGATAAAAAAGATCTGCTTCTCTACGCTGTAACGGACCGCCACTGGCTTGACGGAAGAAGTCTTAAGGACGTCGTAAAAGAAAGCCTCGACGGAGGCGTAACTTTTGTGCAGCTTCGCGAAAAAACGCTTGAAGATGATAAATTTCTTGAGGAAGCCCTGGAATTAAAGGAGCTTTGCAGGGAATACAAAGTGCCTTTTGTAATCAATGACAATGTGGATATTGCGCTTGCGATGGATGCGGACGGAGTTCATGTCGGCCAGAGCGATATGGAAGCGGGAAATGTCAGAGCAAAATTAGGATCTGATAAAATAATAGGTGTTTCCGCACAAACCGTTGAACAGGCTGTTTTAGCCGAGCAGAGAGGAGCGGATTATCTGGGAGTGGGAGCGGTATTTCCCACGGGCTCCAAGGATGATGCGGTAGAAGTATCACACGAAACCCTTAAGGCAATATGCGAAGCGGTATCAATACCCGTAATCGCAATAGGCGGAATAAGCGTTAACAACGTAAAAGAACTAACGGGAAGCGGTATAGTCGGGATAGCTGTTATCAGCGCAATTTATGCGGCTGAAGATATTAAAAAAGCAACAGAGGATTTAAAGGCGGAAACGGCCCGTGCCGTGGATGCGGAGTATTAATTCGTTAAAACGTTTTTTGGAGAAAAGAATGATTAAAGGATGCATATTTGATATAGACGGAGTATTGCTTGATTCCATGGGAATCTGGGACGATCTGGGAGCAAGGTATTTAAGAAGCCTTGGAAAGATCCCCGAAGAAGGATTAAATACAATTCTTTTTTCAATGAGCATGGAACAGGGAGCGGAGTATCTTAAAAACAAATATGAATTAAGTCAGAGCGTCAGCGAAATTACGGACGGGCTGGGAAAGATGCTCGAAGATTATTACTTTTATGAGGTATCCTCCAAACAGGGAGCCAAAGAAGTATTGGAATTTCTAAAATCCAAAAATATTAGAATGGCTGCAGCGACCTCTAGCCCGAGAGAGCATATCGAAAAAGCGTTACTAAGAAACGGACTGCTTGAATATATTGAAAAAATATATACAACAAGCGAAGTGGGAATAAGCAAACATTCGCCTGAAATTTATTATCTTGCCGCGGATTTTCTTAAAACCAAACCTGAAGAAACGCTTGTTTTCGAAGATTCTCTGTATGCCTTAAAAACTGCTAAAGAAGCAGGGTTTGTAAGCATCGGGGTTTATGATGAGAAGGGCGAGAGCAATCAGGAGGGTCTTAAAAGTCTGGCGGATATTTATTTAACGAGCCTTGGTGATTTTATCCGCATGTCTGAAAAACTGTTTAATTAAATTTCGAAAGAATATGTGAAAACATATCAATCAGCGGCAGATCGGGGGCACCACCTTTTGTCGCTATAAAAAATTAATGCTAAAGAAAGAAGGTAAAGACTATGAACACAGCATTAACAATCGCAGGAAGCGATTCCTGCGGAGGCGCCGGTATACAGGCAGATATCAAGACAATGACGGCTAACGGCGTATACGCCATGTCAGTCATCACTGCATTAACTGCACAGAATACTACCGGCGTTACAGGAATAATGGAGGTAACGCCGGAATTTTTATCCCTTCAGCTTGAAGCTGTATTTACGGATATTTATCCCGATGCAGTCAAAACGGGAATGGTATCATCCAGCGAACTTATCAAAACCATTTCGAAAACACTTAAAAAGTACAATGCAAAAAACATTGTTGTCGATCCGGTAATGGTGGCAACAAGCGGAGCAAAGCTGATAAGCGACGAAGCCATTGAAATTTTAAAGGCAGAGTTACTGCCTCTGGCTACGGTTATTACGCCCAATATTCCGGAAGCCGAAGTACTGTCTGAAATGAAAATTGAAGACGAAGAAGGCATGATTGCAGCAGCAAAAGCAATATATGAAAAGTATAAATGCAATGTTCTTTTAAAAGGCGGCCATCAGATAAACGATGCCAACGATTTATTGTATCGTGAGGGAGGATATATATGGTTTAAGGGTAAAAGAATCGACAATCCCAATACTCACGGTACCGGCTGTACGCTTTCATCTGCGATAGCATCCAATTTAGCCAAGGGAGAAAGCCTTGACGATGCTGTTAAACATGCAAAGGATTATATTTCCGGAGCGCTCGCTTATATGCTTGATTTAGGCAGGGGAAGCGGACCTCTGGCGCATTGCTACAATATTTTATAGGCATTGGAATAAAAGAAGGAGAATAAAAATGAAAATATCGGAAATATTATTTAATAACGTTAAACCCCTCTGGGATGAGGCATCGGACAAGGAATTCGTGCTTCAGATGGCAAAAGGAAGTCTTAATCCGGAATGCTTTAAAAAATATATGATTCAGGATTATTTGTATCTTTATGATTATATTGACATTTTAAAAGATATAAAAGCCCTCTCAAACAACGTGGATATTACTTCGTTCATTGAAGCAATCATAAAAGAAGTGGAAGAAGAGTTAAAAAGAGTTCATGTTCCGAATATGGAGAATCTCGGAATAAAAGTTGATGAAATTACCAAATCGGATCAGAACGAAGTTTTCAAAAAATATATAGCTTACATGAAAACAAGCGTAAAAGAAAACGGATTGCATGCCGGAATAATCACACTCCTGCAATGTTCGTGGTGCTACGCATATATCGCGGAAAAAGTATCGGAAAAATACGCTGACACATTGCCGTCTTCAGCGTATAAAGAATGGTTTGATGCATATACATGTAAAGCTTACACGGATGCAAATCAGATATGGATTGATACGGTAGACAGGGAATGTGCCGATATTGACAAATCCGAAATTGAAAAAATGGCAGAGATATTCACTGAATGTGCCAAGTATGAGAATAAAATCTGGGATACCATGATTAAATAATCATCAAACTATGAAGTACTAAAGAGCCGACAATATAAGAAGCCGGCTCCTTAGTTTTATCTTGACAATAAAGGGCGCTTGCGATAAAATATCATTTGCGTTTAAAAATGTGCATTTAGCTCAGCTGGATAGAGCGTTTGGCTACGGACCAAAAGGTCGGGGGTTCGAATCCTCTAATGCACGGGTAAAGAAAAAGCGACAGGAAAACCTGTCGCTTTTTTCTTTAGCCGGCATCTCGACTTCGCCCCGGGGTTCGAAGTCTCGCCTGCCGGCTCGGTCGGCTCGCAAACGTGTCGTCCACTGGACGACGCTCGCCCTCTAATGCACGTATATCTTACGCGCGGGGTTCGATGTGAAAAATAAAAGAGTGATGCCAGGGGAGCATCACTCTTTTTGGAAAGGGGAACGATTGTCGTTCGTATATAATCACAGTCGAAGCAGGAGATTAAAGGTTTACTTTGTCGACGAGAGTGGCGAATTCTCGGCGATATTCGTCTTTCAGGGGAATTGTGTTAAGTTCTTCGACTATGTGATTCAAACTGCCGTCAGCGACGTATTCGCTGTTTCTTACTACCATTGCAAATTCTGCAACTGCTGCGGAGAAGATGAAATCTTCCGAAGGCTTGTCTGTGTAGTAGTTTGAACCGATTTCGTATTCAAGGAGCTTGGATTCGTCTTCATCTGGCTCTTTGTAACGAACGGAAAGTGTAAGCCAGTCGTTTGATTTTAATGCTTCTTCGGTAAGGTTGCTTGTCTGGTATTTAAGGTCTTTGCCGTTGTCTGTGTTTTCTTCTGTTGTGGGAACGATTTCGTAAAGGACTGTTACAGAATGTCCTGCGCCGATTTCGCCCGCATCCTTTGTATCATCATCAAAATCTTCGTTGTTAAGTGCACGGTTTTCGTAGCCGATAAGTCTGTATTCTGAAACGTACTTGGGGTTGAATTCAACCTGGAACTTAACGTCCTTTGCTACTGTGAGCATGTTGGCTCCGAGTTCTTCAACGAGTACTTTCTTTGCTTCGTGTAATGTGTCGATATATGCGTAATTTCCGTTGCCATCATCTGCAAGAGTTTCCATTCTTGTGTCTGAATAGTTGTACATACCGTATCCTAAAACTGAAAGGTAGATACCCTTTTTAGCCTTTTCCTGAATCTGCTTTGAAAGGTCACTTGCAGAAGATTTTCCTACGTTGAAATCGCCATCTGATGCGATGATGACTCTGTTGTTTCCGTTCTTAATGAAGTTGGCTTCGGCAACTCTGTAGGCTTCGTCGATACCGCCGGTACCATTTGTAGAACCGCCTGCTCTTAAGGATTCGAGTGCTTCTGAGATTTTATCTTTTCTGTCGCCGCTTACGCCTTCAAGTACTACATTTACACCGCTTGCATAAGTTACGATTGAAACAGTGTCTTTTTCGGATAAGTTGTCAAGTAAAAGAGAGAAAGATTCTTTTACGAGGGGAAGCTTGTTCTCATCGCTCATTGATCCGGAAACATCGACAAGAAGTACGATATTTGAATCGGGAGTTTCAGAAAAATCTATAGCTTCGGTCTGAAGTCCGAGGTGTAAAAGCTTGTGCTCGCTGTTCCAGGGACAGGTTGAAATTTCTGCGTTAACTCCGAAAGGATCGTTTCCTTCGGGACCGTTGTAATTATATGAAAAATAGTTAATCATTTCTTCGGCTCTTATCGCACCTTCTGGAATTTCGTCGGGAGTGTATCCGCTGTTTAAAAGTCTTCTTAAATTTGAATAGGAAGCGGAGTCAACATCTGCCGAAAAAGTTGATAAAGGAGAAGTTGCAACATCTTTGAAAACATTTTCTCTTATGCTGTCATATTCTTCCGTATTCCAGTTAGTTCCGTCTTCGGGTACTCCCCAGAATTCGTCTGCAGCGACAAGTCTGTCATAATTTTCTGCTTCTACCGCATATGAAAGAGTTGCGTTAGCGGTTTTGGAATAGCTGTCGGTATAATCGATATATTCCATGGGTGCTGTGTCAACTGCGGTTGTTGTGGGCTCCGAGGCAACGGTGGTATAGTCTGCAGTAGTCGTTGTTGCAACATTAGCAGGACCACATGCTGCAAGAGATAAAAGAGTGGTTGAAGCGATAATACTTCTTAAAACAGTTTTTCTTTTCATAATCATTCCTCCGTTTTTTGCTATTGTTAATTTGTTTTTCAGATCTTTTTTTCCATTGTTTTTCATCGTTTACATTTCATATACGGATTCACCGTAAAAGATTTATGGGGATTTTTAAAAAAATTTTTTAAGAGACTTGAGGAAATGTGATTTTTGTCTGATAATTAGGGAAGAATATAGAAAAACAATCAGGTAAAACGATATGGAAAACTCATATAAATTTTTTAAGAATACGGCATGTGAATATTATCCCTGTCATAAGGGAATAGATGAAATAAACTGTCTTTTCTGCTACTGTCCGCTGTACAGGCTTGAAAACTGTCCCGGAAATCCCGAATATAAGCAGAAAGGCGATAAGATCATAAAGGTCTGCACGAACTGTACTTTCCCTCACAGGGCTGAAAATTATGCGAAAATAAATGATATTTTAAAGAATATGTAAGAGCCTCTAAAAAATGTTTTAAGAAGCCCTGCAAATCTTGTGCCTTTGCCCCTAAAATGTTATAATTTATGGGTTAAGGGCATTTTTATTTTTTATGTAAAAAATGCTTAAATATGCAGATGAATATTTAATATATAAATCATATGCAAGAGGGAGAATTCATTATGATTATAGGTAATTTTAAAAAGGGATTTAAAGGCTTTGCGGTTAAAGGTATTGCATCACTTTCCATGGCTGCACTTTTGTTAACCACAGGATGTACTTTAGGCGGTTCAAATTTTTCCGCAATCGATAAAGATGTCAATACCAATTATCAGGCAAAACTGGTTCCTTCAACTGATAAGGAAACTGTAGATAACGGTACGGATTCACAGATAACATTCCCGGATGGCACGGACAACCAGAATTTAAATACCGACAACGGATCGGATACAACCGACAGTGAAAACGTCCTTGGAGGTAAACCCATTATTCCCGGCGGTTTCTTATGCGTGGATAACTGCGGATTTGAAGTATACAATTCAAATTCGTTTGCAAACCGTGCCCAGGGGGTTTACAAAATAGTTTCCGACGGCAGAGTAGAAGAATATATTGAGTTCTACAATGTAAACGACAATCTTTATGCTTTTTATTCGGGCAACGGATACGGCGGTATGGAATTCTTTACCGACGATCGTTCGGGATTTGCTTCCGAATACGCCAACAGCATGAGAGTAAAGATACTTTCTTTCTCAGGTTTGACGAATAACGGAAATTATATTTCGAACGGTAAACCCGCAGAAATGGATATGACATTTACCGAAGACGGTATTGAATTTACCAATTACGATACATCTTCGGGTGATACATTATTTGCTCCTTCAGAAGTTAAGCTTGAAAGAATCACCGGCGAAATGGGTTACCTTGACGGATTTGCTTATATGGATGACGAATATTCGGCCAAGCTTCTCTGCGAAGATCTTGATATCGAGACAACAGATATTCCCGAAGAAATTTTAGGCGGCTGGATTCTTTTAGGAGATCTCGAGAGCGGAATAGCATTTGAATTTACCGAAGACGGTTATGTTCAGGCATATCTTAAAAACCGCAATACGGAAGTAACATTCTTAAGAGGTACTTATACCGTCGGCAAGGAAAAGGTTAACGGCGGAACAAATATCTACATGAACATTGTTTATTTCGGTATGGGACAGGGACTTCCCTTCAATCTCTGCTACGAAATGGAAGAAGGTAACCTTTCTCTCGTAAAAGGCAATTCAAAGTATGGTGAGGATGTTGCATGGGAAGGCGCAATGTTTATTCCTTACGAAATGAGCAATATCCAGAGACAGAATCTTGACGGATCGGCTGCAGTTTCCGAGGGTTCGGTTTACGGTACTTATATTTCCGAAGACGATCAGCTCCTTTTGCTGACTGAGGGCGATTATTTCTTCCTTTACAAAACCATAGATCTTGAAGACTTTTCTGATTTTGTGGAAGGTCATTTTGAATCAACTCCCGGAAGTCTTGAACTTTATGAACTTGACTATGTGGACGGGAATGACATTTATTACGGATCTATA
>JAFYHV010000103.1 GCA_017538995.1 Lachnospiraceae bacterium
ACTCCTTCAGGCTCTTGATGATGCGAACATAAGCGTTGATTACCTCTATCTTTCATTCAACAGAGAGAGCGGCGCGCCTATTATGGTATTTCACACTCACGACATACCGGAAGTTGAGAACAGCTTAAAGAGCAAAGGATTCGTTCTTTGTAAATAAATAACCAACCGTTAAAGGAACCGGAAGAACCTTTAAGCGGATTTTAGGGGGATATGTAAAATGGGAAAGAATATCACGGATTATACCGTAGAAGACATTATTCAGTTTATCAGAGGGAATATTGATGCTCTTCTTTTGGTTGATGCTCAGACGGATACGTACAAAACCGTTATTAAAAGAGGCATGTTTATTGACTTTATCGAAGATGAAGGCAGCTACAAGGACCTGATTGAAAAACTCTGGTTTCATTTTAACGGAACCTTTGACAAAATAACTGAAGATTATCAGGTATTTATTCCGACATACGGAAAGTTTTCGGGTAAATACAGCAAGAGATTAAAGCTTGACAATAACGGTGAACTTCATGCTGTTCAGATGACAATTTATCCTGTCGAGGAAAATTATTATCTGATTATTTTCGATGAACTTGACAACAGTGAATACATGCAGGATTTCCTTACCAACGAAAAGGTAACCACGATTCAGAACACCTATCTTTTCTCCATGTATGTGGACCTCGTAAAAGATTCTACAAGCAGTATCAGTATCACCGAAATTTCGGACGAGACCGTGCATTCGGAACTTAAATACACCGACTGGAGAATGATGATTGTCAACATGATCTGGCCTGATGATCAGCCGATGTTCTTAGAGCGTACCGATCCCGAGTATTTAAAGAAGAATCTTTTACCCGGACGTACTTCTTCGTTTGATTGCCTCATGCAGAACCTCGAAGGAAAATATATCTGGGTTAAGCTTATCTTCTCACGTGCAGAGACTGTAAATGCAGACGAAGACTTCAGATATGTCTTCATGGTGCAGGATATACACGAAGATTCGGTTCAGCTTATGTCCACGCTTAAGAAGTATGAAGAGCTTGCTTCCAAGGATACTCTTACCGATGTATTTAACCACGGAAGAATTGATACGGAAATCCGCAATGCCATCGAGATAGTCGGACGTACGGACAGACATATTTCCATCATGATGTTCGATATCGACTTCTTTAAGAATATCAACGATAAGTTCGGTCATGCTGTAGGTGATATCACGCTTAAGCATTTTGTATATCTTATCAGAGAATATTTCAAAGGCAAAAATGCCGTTATCGGAAGATGGGGCGGTGAGGAATTCGTGGCAGTCTGCTATGATGCAGATGAAGCACAGGCTGAAAAATATGCAGAAGAAATCCGCATAAAGATTTCAGAAGCAGAATTCGAAGTGGCCGGTACGATTACAACCAGTGCAGGTTTAACCGAGATTAGAAAAGAAGATAATTTTGACAATGCGTTCGAACGTATGGATAAGGCTTTATACAAAGCAAAATCCGAAGGAAGAAACTGCGTCAGAATCGGAAAATAAAAGAAATAATAATGAGGAGTTACAATGAAACGTAAAATTTTATCCATTTTATTATCGGGACTTATGGTTCTTTCCATAGCAGCATGTGATCCGAAGGAACCGCCTGTTGATGCAAACGGCGGACCGAATGTCACGGAAACAGTTCCTGTAGATGCAGATCCGGGCACGGAAATGGGCGTACAGGACTGGACGCTTCCCGAAGTAAACTGGGGTCCCGGACTTTTTAACGGAAAGACTCTAATTGACGATCATTTTGAAGACGGCGAGGATTTCCTCTGGGGTACATATTCAAACGGCGGTCTGTTCGAACTTTATACCGAAAACGGCGAAATGGTTGTAGACATCTCCAAGACCGGTACACTGGATTATTCGACGCAGGTTTCAAGAGATGATTTTGAATTAAACCAGGGCGGTGTATACGAGTGTTCTTTTACGATCAGGTGTGATATCGAAAGATCGTTTGAGTGGAGATTCCAGATTAACGGCGGCGATTATCATGCATATTATAAAGAGTATGATGTGCCCATCGGACCTGAGCCTAAAAGAATTTCCGCAACGTTTACAATGGAAGAAGAAAACGACGATATGCCGAGATTTTGCTTTAACCTCGGAAGATTTGACGGTATGGACAATACATCTCATAAAGTATACATAGACGATTTCAATTTAACTCTTGTAGATGCAAGCAATGCAAAGGCTCCAAAGGAAGAAGAAAAACCTTTGGCACTTAAGGTTAACCAGGTCGGATATAAACCAAACGATCATAAAAAAGTGGTCGCAACAACAGGCGAAAAGGTTACAACCTTTAATGTATGCGATGCTGAAACAGGAGAGGTTGTTTACGAAGGTACATTCGCCGATGAGCGCGTGATTTCAAAGAACGGTGACGGCGATACATATACAGGAGATTTCTCAGAGTTTACTGCTGAAGGAAAATATTACATTTCCGTTGACGGACTTGATAATTCATACAGTTTCGAAATCGGCAATAATGTATTTGACGAAATAGCAAAAGAAACAGTAAGAATGCTTTACTTACAGCGCTGCGGATGCGATGTAACAGGTGATTTCGCACATCCCGAATGTCACAACACCGATGCAAAGATTTACGGTACAAACGATTACATCGATGTTACCGGCGGATGGCATGATGCGGGTGACTACGGAAGATACGTGGTTGCAGGTGCCAAGACAATTGCCGATCTCTTTATGACATACGAAGACAGCAGCGCATCAAGAGGCGACAATTACGATATTCCCGAGAGCGGAAACGGCGTTCCCGATATCCTTGATGAAGCAAGATACGAACTTGAATGGATGCTTAAGATGCAGGCTGAAAACGGTGGTGTATATCACAAGGTAACATGTGCAGGCTTCCCCGATGTGGTAATGCCTCAGAACGAAAAGGCTGAACTGATCGTAAGTCCCATCTCAACAACAGCTACAGGTGATTTTGCTGCAGTAATGGCAAAGGCAGGAAAGATTTACAAGTCTTATGATGCGGCATTTGCCTCCAAGTGCTCTGATGCGGCTCTAAAGGCTTACGCATACATGGAAGAGAATGCAGAGAAAGACAAGACAGGATTTATCAATCCTTCAGATATTACCACAGGTGAGTATCCCGACGGCGACAACACAGACGAATATGTTTGGGCAGCAGTCGAACTTTACCTTGTAACTAACGACCAGGCTTATCTTACAAAGGTAAGAGAACTTACCGAAAAGACATTCAAAGGCGGCTTGGGCTGGGCGGATATGGGAACATATGCTATGTATGATTTCCTTAAGGCCAAAGGTTATATGGAAACACCCGTTGAATTCAATCTTCCTGCAGACGACAACAGAAGTATTCAGGAAATATATGCTTCAATGTCTGATGTTGATTATGTAAGAATGAAGTTCTCAGAAAAACTTAAACTTTTCGCAGAGACTGCACTTGAAAATTCAACTACAGACCCTTACTTCTCATCATTAAGAGTTTATCCTTGGGGAAGTAACATGACCATCGCCAATAACGGTATTCTCTACAGAATGATGTATAACCTTACAGGCGATGAAGTTTACAACGAATATGCGAGATATCAGATAGATTATCTCCTCGGAGTAAATGCCGTAGCATACAGTTACGTGACAGGTTTCGGCGAGCATGCGGCAGAGCATCCTCATCACAGACCTTCGCAGGCTAAGGGAATTGCAATGCCCGGTATGTTAGTCGGAGGACCGAACTCTGATCCTGCGGATCCTTATGCAATCAAGGCTCTTAAGGGCAAGGTAGGTGGCAGTTCATACTGTGACAATGATTCGGCTTATTCAATCAATGAGATTACAATCTACTGGAATTCACCTTTGATTTATCTTTTACAGGTTTATAAGTAAATTTTTAGGAAGCGTGCTTAACGGCACGCTTCTTTTAATTGTGAAATTGTTCAATAAAAAATGAAAACACATCGATAAATCGTCACATTTAACAAAAAGCACTTGAAATTGTGGTGGGTTAAAATTTTAACACATCATATTGTATATAAAAGAATAAAATACTCTTGATATTTTATTTCTTTAATGATTTAATAAAGAAGTCGGAGAACCTTTTATAAACTTAGTTTTTTAGAATTTATATAGAAAGTGGAGATTTGAAATGATTCCGCAGTGGAGAGATTTTAAAGGAAACAAGTGGCAGACTGAAATTAACGTAAGAGACTTCATTCAGGAGAATTATGTACCTTACGACGGAGACGAGAGCTTCCTCGAACCCGCAACCAAGAATACGCTTGCATTATGGGACCAGGTAATGCAGCTTTCCAAAGAGGAAAGAGAAAAGGGCGGCGCAGTAAATATGGATACTAGAAATGTTTCCATGATTATGTCGCATGAGCCCGGATATCTGGATAAAGATAAAGAGCAGATTGTTGGTCTTCAGACCGATGAACCTTTTAAGAGACCGCTTCATCCTTTCGGCGGTATCAGAATGGCTGAGCAGGCACTTTCAGACCACGGCTATGAAATTGATCCCGAAGTAAAAGATTTCTTCACATACTACAGAAAAACACATAATGCCGGATGCTTTGATGCATATACGACAGAGATGAGAGCATGCCGTTCATCGCACATCATCACCGGCCTTCCCGATGCATACGGCAGAGGACGTATCATCGGTGACTACAGACGTATCGCACTTTACGGAATCGACATTCTTATAGAGGATAAACTTCGTCAGAAACATACCTGCGGAAAGGTTATGAACGATGAGGTTATCAGAACCAGGGAAGAACTTACAGAGCAGGTAAGAGCACTTGAGCTTATGAAGAAGCTCGCAGAGTCTTACGGCTGTGATATTTCTCATCCCGCTACCAACGTAAAAGAAGCCATCCAGGCTATTTATTTCGGATATTTGTCAGCCATCAAGGAGCAGAACGGTGCTGCAATGAGTGTCGGCCGTACAACTACATTCCTTGATATCTATGCTTCAAGAGACCTTGCAAACGGTACATTCTCCGAACGTCAGATTCAGGAGATGGTAGACCACTTCATTATGAAGCTTCGTATCGTAAAATTTGCAAGAACTCCCAAGTACAACGAACTTTTCTCGGGCGATCCTATCTGGGCTACCGAATCAATCGGAGGTGTAGGAATTGACGGACGTCATATGGTTACAAAGATGTCTTACAGATATCTTCACACACTTGAGAATTTAGGACCGGCTCCCGAGCCTAACCTTACAATTCTCTGGTCAAAGAGACTGCCTGAGCCCTTCAAGAAATACTGTGCTAAGATGTCAATCAAGACTTCTGCCATCCAGTACGAAAACGACGACTTGATGCGCGTTACAAAGGGCGACGATTACGCTATCGCATGCTGCGTATCTTCCATGAAGCTTGGCAAAGAAATGCAGTTCTTCGGTGCGAGAGCAAACCTTGCCAAATGTCTTCTTTATTCACTTAACGGTGGTGTGGATGAGATTACCAAAAAGCAGGTCGGACCTATCGCTTTAAGAAGATATCAGGGCGACGTGCTTGATTATGATACAGTAATGGATTCCTTCACTTTTATGATGGAGTGGCTTGCAGGTATCTATGTAAATACGCTTAACATCATTCATTACATGCATGATAAATACAATTATGAACGTGCTCAGATGGCGCTTCACGACAGAGACGTAGTAAGAATTTTTGCTACAGGTATTGCAGGTCTTTCCGTAGTTACAGACTCGTTATCTGCTATCAAGTACGCCAAGGTTGAGCCCATCCGTGATGATGACGATATCATCGTTGATTTTAAGATCACAGGTGATTATCCGAAGTATGGTAATGATGACGACCGTGTAGACTCGATTGCAAAAGAAATCGTTTCAAGCTTTATGAATATGGTTCGTTCACATCAGACATACCGTAATTCCGTACCTACCACATCTGTACTTACAATTACATCAAATGTTGTATACGGCAAGAACACAGGTGCAACACCTGACGGACGTCCCAAGGGCGCTCCTTTCGCACCCGGTGCCAACCCCATGTACGGCAGAGATTCATCCGGTGCGGTTGCATCACTTGCATCAGTTGCAAAGCTTCCTTTCAAGGATGCACAGGACGGTATTTCAAATACATTCTCCATCATTCCTTCCGCACTCGGAAAGAGCGATGAAAACTTTACATACATTGACAAAGCTAACAAGGTTGTTGACGGCGACTGCATCAACGAAGAAGTTGATAAAGTATACGTTGCACCCGATGCAAGCGAATCACAGATTGAAAACCTTATTTCGCTGCTTGACGGCTACACCACCAAGGGCGGCCATCATCTGAACGTAAACGTTTTAAATCGTGAGACACTTCTTGATGCAATGGAAAATCCTGAGAAATATCCTCAGCTTACAATCCGTGTATCAGGCTATGCAGTTAACTTTATCAAGCTCACCAAAGAGCAGCAGCTCGATGTTATTTCGAGAACATTCCATGAATCACTCTAAAGAATGAAAGAAAACAAGACCAATTCTGTTTTATTAAAAATTCTTATGATAATAATTGCCGCAGGAAGTATTCTTGCGGCAATTAAGTGTATTTTCGTCGGCTTTCAGATTGACGAGGAATATGCATTTACTCTTTCTTACCGCCTTATCAGAGGCGACAGACTTTTAACCGAAGTCTGGGATCCCCATCAGACATCCGCATTCCTTTTATCCCTTATAGAATGGGTATGGATTAAACTTACAGGCAGCAACGAATATCTGATTTTATGGTGCAGAGCCGTAACGACTCTTATTCATGCAGCAATTGCTTTTTATCTGTATAAAACGCTTCGCCTCTTCACGGATAAAAGTTATTCGTTTCTGATTTCGGCAGCGGTATTCGGAATTCTTCCGAAGGATTTTATTATTCCCGAATTTTCTCTGATGATGTCGTGGTTTCTGCTTCTTATCATCATCGAACTTATCAGATTAAGACATCATAAAAGAGATAAAATAAACTTCCGCATCATAGCCCTTTCGGTAATGCTCGGGCTTTCCTGCGTTGCGCTCACGCTTTCCTATCCTTCGTGTATCATACTGGTTCCCGCAGTGCTTGTTTACGTGATTATTAACAGAAAGAATTACAATAAACCAGTACCTGTGATTTTTATTGTCACGATGGGAGTCGCAGGAGTGGCATATTTTGCATATCTTTTATCATATATGACGATTCCCCAAATGCTTCAGAACATAAAAGATGCACTTCAGGCGTGCGGCTCGCACGATCAGACAATTATTGACCGCTTCCTCGTACTCGGAAAAGACTTTCTGGTGTTTGCGATTATATCCGTGGGCGTGGCTCTGATTTCGCTTATAATTATGGCAGTAACCGGAGCATTTAAGAAAAGAGAATCGGCTGAAAAAATTCCTTTCGCCGTTGTTTTATGCTCATACATGGGCATGGTGGCAGCAGTGCTTCAGATAGTGTTCACATTAGTCAAACCGGTCCGCATAAGTTACGGCTATGCCAATTATTTCTTTTTCTTAATTATCATACTTGCTGTTATAATGGTAATGGTATATAAGGACGCGGATAAAAACAAAGATTTACTGTTCGCGCTGTTGCTTTCAATTTTAGGACTGATTGCGATAATGGTTATTACCAACATGAACTCTTTCCGCTCGGTTAAATACTTAACCGGTGCAATCGCAATTAGCCTTTTGATTATTGTTTTAATAGCAGCAAAGCAAAACAGCATCCGCCTTAAAAGACTTGCAGGCACGTTTCTCGTAGTAATTGTATTTTGCATTACTATTTACAAAGGCATTTTTTACTCGGGCAACGGAGGCGATGACTGGAACATTTTTAACATCGGATATATTATTAAAAACGGAGCGCCGAAAGGCGTTATAACGGAATACATGACCGGATATCTTTATGATTATTCCACGGATGTCTGGGACAGATACGTCGAGGATGGCGATACGGTTATTTTATGGGATTTAGCCACCGGCGGCTACTTCATAAAAGATGTAAACATCGGAAGTTATACGACAATTTCCACTCCTACTTACTACGTAGATTCCCTGAAAAAATACTGGGAAAACAATCCTGACAAATATCCTGATGTAATAATAGTCAGCGGCTGGTACGGAGGACTGAAAGTTAACGATACGGACGGTTTCATTGACTGGATAGAAAGCGAATATGCATCTGAAATGTATATGGAAGACTATTATCGTTTTTACATTAGATAACCTTACGTTTACAGGCTTGATAAAGGAGACTTACAGAGGTGAAAACAGAAAAGGTTAAAAAAATAATAAAAGACAATATCGCATTCTGCATAATGGGTGCGATTATAATATTCTTATCCTTTGCAGCCAGAGCGATAACCGTTAACGGTAATCTTGACTGGTCTGTGGGATTCATCTTAAAAGCAGTATCTCTGTCGCTTGTTATCGGCATACCGGTCGGCTTTTTTATTAATTTTATGATCAAAATAATAGCCGGCTTTTCGGTAAAACTTACTCCGCAAAAATCAAAAAAATGTGTGGCGGTATTTTTTATTTCGTTGTTTGTACTTATTCTTGCTTTCCTTCCGTATTTTCTGGCATATTATCCCGGCATTCTTGCGTATGATTCATATATTCAGATAGGACAGATTTTCTCGGGAGAATACAACGAACATCATCCTCTTTTTCACACGCTTATGATTAAGTTTTTCCTGGAAACCGGAAAAGCTGTGTTTAACAGTCTGAATGCGGGAATAGCAATTTACGCCATGGCGCAGATAGTATTTCTTTCTGCGGTATTTGCGTACGGTATTTTCTGCCTGTATAAAAGAGGCTATCGCATACTTTCTTTTGCGGTACTGGCCATAGAGGCGCTGTTTCCTTTTAACGGGTTTATGGCGGTCAGCGTTACGAAGGATATTTCTTTTGCGATATTCTTCCTTCTTTCGGTTAATGCTTTGTCGGAACTGGTTTTCGCCAAAGATAAAAAATCAACAATATTCAATACGGTGCTTCTTGTATTTTCTTCGATTATGTGCGTGCTTTACAGAAACAACGGAAGATATGCTTTCGGACTGCTGTTTCTGGTATGCCTTATAATTCTTATCATACTGGCCGTAAAGAAAGGCCCGGGAGAAAATAAAATAAAGGTACGAAAATGCGCACTGATTGTAACCGGTATGTTTGTGTCGATAGCAGTTTCCGTACTTGTACTTAACGGTATGTCCAAATCACTTAATGCCGTTCAGGGAGACAGAAGAGAGATGCTAAGCGTACCCATCCAGCAGCTTGCCAGGACCTATGTTTATCACGCAGGTGCGGGAGTTTTGCCTGAAGACGACAATACAATGGACGAGGAATCAAAGGCCCTTATAAACGAATTCATTTTAAATGACGGCGCGAAACTTTACAGACAGGATATTTCGGACCCTGTTAAAAGAAATACCAACACATGGGTGGTTGTGAATAAAACTTCGCAATTTGTAAAAGTATATTTAAAACTGTTCATAAGATATCCGGAAGATTATATAAATGCATTCATTGCACAGAATGCAGGATTTATTGATATCGGCGATAAATCGCATGCATATATAAACGATCCCGACGAGGTCAAAGGCCACGGATACGTTCAGACAAAGTGGGAAGATTCTCTGTATGAAAAAGGTTTTTATAAGGATTCCAAATGGATAGCGTTAAGGGAGATTATGGATGAATTTGCGGATAACAACGGATATTTAAAGATACCGCTTCTTAAATACATTTTTATGCCCGGAATTTATTTCTGGTTTTTTGTTCTTGCTCTTATTTATGCAATCAAAAAGAAAAACATCGGACTGATTGCTATCGTATCGCTAATAGCAGGTTATTATGCTACAATGTTTTTTGGACCGACGGTACAGTTAAGATATGTATATCCTGTAATGATTGTGGTACCGTTTTTAATTCCGATATTTTTCAGGGAAGCAAGGAGAACAGATGGATAAGAAAAAGAAAGTCACAATTCAACATGTTTTACTTATTATCTTGTCGGCACTCTCGGTAATTTTCTCCGGTCTGCTTATGATTTCTGCGCTCATAAAAACTGCTGTAGCCAACAATATGTCCGAGCAGAAAATGATTATTGAGGGAGAAAAAATACTTCTTGTAGTTATTTCTCTTCTTGTCTTTTATGCGCTCGGATATTTTCTTTTACAGACCATGTCGAGATGGCGTATAGAATCGTTTTTTGCGTTTGTTCTCATCTTTCACGCACTGCTTGGAACACTGCTTGTGTTATTCGGACGAAGCGGCCCCGCAGCGGATTCCGCCAGCGTTTATGAGATGGCTTTAAAACTTTCCGAAAAAGATTTGTCTTTTATCGGAAATCCGGATTCCTACCTTTCATTCTATCCGCAGCAGATCGGACTTACCGTTTTTCTTGCATCGATCATAAAAGTATTAAAATTATTACCCTTTGAAAACTCGCTTCATCATCTTTTAAAACTTATTTATGTCGCATTAAACTGCGTCACGATAACCTTCGGATATCTGTCCGTAAAAGAACTCTGGCGTAGCAAAAAAGTATCTTCGGCATTTTTATATTTATCCCTTTTCAACCTGCCTTTTATAATGTATTCGTCTTTTATCTACGGAGAGATTCCGTCACTTGCAGCAATGTCTGTGGCAGTTTTCTTCCTTTGCAGATTTGAAAAGAAACACGGTGCACCGGCTCTAAATATTTCTTTTATGGTGGTGTTTATGGTGCTTTCCGTATTTGTCAGAAAGAACTCTTTGATTTTCATAATCGCAACGTTAATCGTGCTCGTTTTAATCTTCATGAAAAATCATAAAAAAGAGTATCTGATAACTGCCATAGCATCTTTTATCGCATGCTTGGTAATTCTTCCGCTTACTTTAGAAAATTATGAACTTGAAGCAAAAGAGGATGTAAGCAAAGGAGTAACAATGTATTCGTACATTGCGATGGGTATGCAGGACTCTTCAAGAGGGCCCGGATGGTACAACGGCTTTAACTTTGATACTTACAAAAACACCGGAATGGATTCGAAAGAAACCAATAAAATAAGCAGTAAAGCTATTGAAGACAGAGTCAGATACTTTAAAGAAAATCCGAAAGAGTGCTATACTTTTTTCAGGGATAAATTCTTAACTCAGTGGGCGGATCCTACTCTGGCTTCATGCCAGGCAACGTATGTTGACTACGGCGGAAGGGCCAAAATAATTCAGAAAATATATGACGGCGATTTAAATAAATTTTATGTGTTTTTCTGTAATGTGTTCCAGAACGTTATTTACATAGGCGTGTTTATCTGGAGTCTGAACAATTTCAGAAAAGTAGTTACAACGGACAGAAAAGAATGTGTGATTTCCGCATACATCGGAATAATTACCGTTATCGGAGGCTTCCTTTTCCACATGATGTGGGAGGCCAACAGCCGTTACATATTCCCTTATGCAATGATGTTAATTCCTTATGCGGCTTTCGGATACGGAAATCTCTTAGAGCATAATATTTTAAACGATTATGATGATTAATTTTGAAAGGCGGATGCGTTCATGATTGGAAGAGTTCATTCAATCGAGACATTTGGCGCAGTCGACGGGCCCGGAGTAAGGTTCGTCGTGTTTTTTCAGGGCTGTCCGATGCGCTGCGCATACTGCCACAATCCCGATACCTGGGACGTAAACGGCGGCACGGAAATGAGCGTCGATGAAATATATAAAAAGTTTGAGCGAAACGAAGCCTTTTATGAGAAGGGCGGAGTTACCGCATCGGGCGGCGAGCCGATGATGCAGATTGATTTTCTGACCGAACTTTTTAAAAAGTTCCATGATGAGGGCGTGCATACCTGTCTTGATACTTCGGGAATAATGTTCAAAGAAGGCAATGAAAAGATTGACAAGCTCCTTGAAGTTACAGACCTTGTGATGCTTGATATCAAACGTTTTGACGGAGAAGGTCACAAGGAACTTACAGGTCATTACAACGACGGAATTCTTGCATTTGCAAAATACTTATCCGACAGGAATAAAAAAATCTGGGTGCGCTTTGTATGCGTTCCGGGAGTGACTGACTTTGACGAAGAACTTAAGGAATACGGCAAGTTTTTATCTGAGCTTAAAACCCTTGAAGCGCTGGATGTTCTTCCTTATCACACAATGGGTGTAAAGAAGTATGAGGCACTCGGAATTCCCTACAGACTTGAAGGTATAAAGCCTGCAACCAACGAATATGCAAGCGCGAAAAAAGAGATAATTTTACAAGCCGCAGGCGCAAATAAAAAAGAGTAGTTTATAAAGACTGATTTGGTGTAATATAAGAGTATGTACAGGAAATTTTTTAAAAGACTTTTGGATATAATAATTTCTTTTAACGGAATCCTTTTCTTGGGGATTCCTATGCTTGTTATTGCACTGATCATAAAAATCGAAGATCCCGGTCCAGCGTTTTTCAAGCAGAAAAGAGTCGGTCTTCACAAGAAACATTTCATGCTCATAAAATTCAGAAGTATGAAGATGGATACACCTCACGATGTTCCCACGCACATGCTC
The DNA here is from genome assembly GCA_017538995.1 of Lachnospiraceae bacterium. GTDB lineage: Bacteria > Bacillota > Clostridia > Lachnospirales > Lachnospiraceae > UBA3766. The sequence goes on from JAFYHV010000103.1 coordinate 12,531, forward strand.
GAAAATCCCGATCAGTATATTTTAAAATGCGGTAAGTTTTTAAGAAAATCGAGCCTCGACGAACTGCCACAGCTCTTTAATATTTTCGCGGGACAGATGAGCATAATCGGTCCGAGACCGGCACTCTGGAACCAGTACGACTTAATAGAAGAGAGAGATAAGTACGGAGCCAATGATGTTTTACCCGGACTTACAGGCTGGGCACAGATAAACGGAAGAGACGAACTTGAGATTCCGGTCAAGGCAAAATTCGACGGAGAATATGTTGAAAAATTATCGTTCGGATTTGATCTTAAATGCTTCTTTAAAACTATCGGAGCCGTATTCAAACATGAAGGTGTCGTTGAAGGCGGAACCGGTGCAATGAACAAATAATTATTTCGAATTTACAATAAACAATTAACTCCTTATTCGTGTATAATGTAAGAGGGGCACGAATAAGGAGTATTTTTATGGGCAAAATCAAAAAACTGATTCCTTTAATCACGATAGAAACAGCAGTCATTTTAATGCTTTTCAGCCAGTATATTTTTATTCTGGATACAATAAAATATACCAATAATTTTATATTCGGCTTTTTTGATCTGGCGTTTGGTTATTTATATACCATTAAATATATAGCTGCGCTGATAATTATGTATTTAATTATGCGTGATAAAAAAGGAATTGTTTCCGGATATATCGGAATGGCTTATGTGTTGCTGTCGGGTCTTTATCTGTTTGTATATTTTTTTCGAAACTACGATTATGGGACACCTTTACTTGAGCAGTTCTTTATTTACTTTGACCCGTTTATTATATACATTGCTTTCGCAATAGTTTTCATTTGTTTTATTACGGAGAAAGGGAAAAAGTCTTTTCTTTTCATTCTTACTTTAGCCGTTACAATCGCGGATATGATAGTGGGATCCTTATACTATTTTGGCTACGTTACGGATTATCCAAACGCCGACGGCATCTACAACGGTTTCGAAATATTTCTTATGAGAGTTTTTAATACCGATTTCTATTTCCACTGGTGCTTATGCTGCTTTATATTTGCGGTTGAAACACTTTTAATATTAATCTTTGCTATAGTCTTACGAAAAAAAGAATCCGAAGAAACAAAAAATTTAAAAGAAAAAGAAGATGAAATCAAATCTGTCGCAGTTATAATTTCCGTTTTAGTTGCATTTCTTTTATCGTTTCTTACGATTATTTATGTTTTAAGACCGCTAATAAAGAGTTTTGATTATAATAATTATGAAGACTCGTTTGTTCATAAAACTATCGAATGGATACCGCGTACCCAAGACAGCATGGCAAAAGTATCCGACAAAGATATACTGTCGAAGTGTCCTTTTGAAACCACAGATAAAGCAGAGTGGAAGTTTTACCCTAAAGACAATTTACTGGGCCTTGTTGCAACTAGCAAAGAATACGGAGACAGGGAAAATACAATTATACTGGTATTCAGTTATTTAAAATCGGCTGAGAGCATCAGCGATACTATTATTCATTATGAATACCAGGGCTGCATAGCACGTTACGGAGTCTTTTCTTTTGATAACCCGGAAATATGCGAAGAGAAGCAGTTTTACTATATAAAACTTGTTTATGATAACAGAATAGTGGATCCGCAAACAATCAGTTTTGATAAGGATGACGAGAGAATATGTATTGATATACTGAATGATGATATCGAATTAACATACTGTTATTTTGGCAGGGAAATAAACAGAGTAAAGTATCAGAGTTATGATTCTGCAGCCGGTACTTGGGGAGAAGTCACGACTGAAGAAAGTACCTTGAACCTTGAACCGGGAATACCTTATGTTCATTGGACAGAGCTTCAGGTTGCGAATAACCTTTATAGAAGTGAGGACGGATTAGGTATAGTCGTTGACCATTATGATTATAAATATCCTCAGTACAATATTTACGGTGAAATTGTAAAAACTTCGGATACATTTATATCAGTTTATATTTTCAGCGACGATGAATTAAGTGAAGAGATTTTACCCGAAAAAGAAAGTGTTAAGCTGTATTTAAAAAACGGAGAATCTTATGAGGATATTACACCGGATGATTTTACGGTTTATATAGTCAATTATTCTGTACATGAGGAGGTTTTTGCTCTGGAGAGTAAAAACCTGGGAGAACTTACGGAAGGGGAATATATTCTTAAGTTTGGAGAATACAGCGTTAATTTTGAATTAAGAATGCAAGGTTTTACAGCGTGTTAAATTATTTTTTGCGGCGAAGAATAAGGGCTCGTAAAAGAAGAAAAACAAGTATGGAAAAAGATGCACCCGTCATATCCAGGAGTACATCCCAGAAACTTGAGTATCGCCCGGTGAAATACTGAATAGTCTCATCTATGCTTGCAACGAGAAGAGAAAATATAAAAGCGGTCGGATAAAAACTGAAAATGCTTTTTATCAGACCTCTTTTTTTGTCGTCGGTTAACGGTTCTTTTATATTAATTGCGATAAGTATCGCGAGTTCAATTCCGAGAATGGCATACTCAATAAAGTGTGCGCTTTTTCTTATAACAACTTCGGGGATTACAAAAGCTTCGTTGTTGCTCACGCTCTGAACCACGGCTTCAACGATTTCCTTAACGAAGCTGCTTTCCTCGGTTGACATTTCGGGAGTCATAAAAGAATGCCCCCAGATGATTGCAACCGTGAGCAGAATGATGACTGTTATTATTACTCTGAATTTATTTTTCTTTTTAATCGATTTATCCATTTTCTCTATAAAAGGTACCTGCTTAAAAATACAAGCATGATGAAGTAGTATGGAAGATTCGCCAAAATCGGAGAATCGTCTTTATAAACATGTCTTTCTGCAATGCCTGTAACAGGAATTATTGCAGCATATGTAAATACAAAGAGGCAGAGGTTTGCTACGGGATTGTAAAATGCCGATGCTAAGAAGCAGAGAAGCATTATCACACCGCAGGGTATGTATTTCTTAAGCATCTGCCATGCGTTTTTCTTATCGTCTTTATAAACCGCTACACAGAGTAAAATCAGGGCAGCAGGCGCGAACAGTAAAAGAAAATCACCGTACATAATTACAACCTGCGCGAAAGCCTTAAAGCCCGTAAAATCAAAAGGACTTACTTTCAGATCCGCCTTAAAAGCTATATTTGGCAGGAATGCAAAGCAGACTGCCTGACATCTGAAGAAGGATTCCGGTCTTATGCGCATTGTAAGAACAGTTGCAATTGCTGCAAGCATGGCAAAAAGCACAAGGCGGACCACGCTTTGCGATTTGTAGTAAAGCACAAACATCATTATGAATGAAAGTGCTATGGACAGTATTCGGTTAACTAAAATCAGCTTTTTGTTTTTCATAATTCACTTAAACTGCGGGGAAAATTATCTCCGAGCAGATTTTGATTATTGCATATAAAACAAACGAAGAGGTCAGAAGTATTAACATCGGCCTCATTTTTTTATGATTATCATACAGTCTCGAGATTACCGAAACTATGTATGTTATCAGCACGCACATAATACCGAACGATGCTCTCTGCGGATAAGCGGGCGATAAAAACATCGCACCCTGGGCAATCACCGCAAAGGCGAACAGAGCGATATCGCGGGGTTTTATTTCTTTTATGATGTAGATCTGGATTACCAGAAGGATAATCGCGAACAAAAACGAAGTCAGCAGGAATCCGCAGCCCGAAAGCAGGAAGGAATCAATTCTGCCCTTTATAATGCTCATAAAAGGAGCCTTCTCCACGAACTGGTTTCTCACAAAATTGCCGGGCGCCAGGATAAGAAGTGCACTTCCGACAAGCGTTAAAAATGCACCTTCATAGAGGTAGAAAGGTATCTTTTTCTTCTTTATTGCAAGGAAAATGATGACTCCGACGGTGAGTACAAAGCAGGTGGGACCCATGTTTTCGGTGCTCCAGCCGGCGATAAGCGCAAGAGGAATTATCCATAAATACTCGGCAATCCCTGCTTTTGAAGCTTTTTCGACTTCAAAATCCATCTCTTTCAGGATCACCAGTACATATAAAAGAATCCATGAAGTCGAGTAAAGATAGTTGACCGAGCCCGATTCCCAGAGCATCGAAAAGAAGAGGCTTGCGTTAAAAGCCACGATTAAAGCTTCGCATAAAAGATACATCAGGGGATTTTTGGCGCGGGCAGTCTTAAAGATTACGAATCCGAGGATAATCGTCGCCAGTATATTTAAAACATCGGCGGCGACCTCGCCTGTTGCCAGCACGACCTGAAGAAGGGCATGATTGATGCTTCGTCCGCCCCAGTTAAAATAATGCCAGATCTGGCTCTCTATGATATCGCCCAAAGATTTAACCTTCTCTCCGGTGACCAGATTGGTGGCGTACCAGATATCATCCCTCATAAAAGGGGTAATTCTGTGCGCAATGAACTGAATTATCAGTAAAACTGCCACAAAAACGGCGGTTATGATATAGAGTTTTATATTCCTGTTTTCTTTTTTAAGAGTGTTATTGGTTTCCATAATTTTTCCTGGGGGATTTTTTGTCCCACAACTCATAAAATTATAACATATATTTTGTTTTGAAACATCAAAATCACTTCCTTTTATTTGCGATTTATAGTAAACTGTTTAATTGTGAGAAATATTGCAAAAGGAACATCACGATGTATATTTTTAACGTAATTTCGCTTCTGGGCGGTCTGGCTCTTTTCCTCTACGGAATGAGAATGATGGGTAATAACCTTAAGGAAGGACAGTCCGGAACTTTAAAGGTAGTAATGAGCAAGGTAACAGACAACCCCGTGAAGGCTTTTATTCTCGGTGTGCTCGTAACTGCCGTTATCCAGTCATCCACAGCGACGATTGTAATTACCTCCGGTCTTGTTGCCGCAGGTATAATTTCTCTTAATCAGTCACTTGGTATTATCGTCGGTGCAAACGTTGGTACAACGGTTACCGGACAGATAATCCGACTTCTTGACGTAAAGGGTGACGCTTCACTTATTCTTAAGTTTTTCCAGCCTTCGACACTGGCGCCTTTGGCTCTTATTTTAGGTATAGCCTTAATAATGTTCTTTAAATTCAAAAAATCCGACAACCTCGGCGGTATTGCCATGGGCTTTGGTATTCTTTTCACGGGACTTTTAAATATGACGGCAGCCGTAAGCGGTCTTAAGGAAAGCGGAATCATCGACAAACTTTTTATGAGCCTCGGCGACAATCCGGTGCTTGGCTATATAGTCGGTGCAGGAGTTGCATTTGCACTTCAGTCGTCATCGGCCACAATCGGTATCTTACAGGCGTTCTCAACGGCGGGCGACATTCCTTTTAAGGTTGTTTACGTCATGATTGTCGGTATCTATTTGGGCGACTGCGTTACCACAGCTTTGGTTTGCTCCATCGGTGCAAAGAACGATGCTAAGAGAGTCGGTATCGTAAACATCATGTTTAATTTAACCGAAACAGTTCTCGTACTCGTTGTCGTATTCATTGTTCACAAGCTTGGTTTCCTGGATAATCTCTGGAATATGAGAATGACTCCCGGTACCATCGCAAATACAAATACCATCTTTAATATGGGTTGTTCGATTCTTATCCTGCCGTTCATCAAGTTTTACGGTACGGCGAGTCGTAAGATCGTAAAAGATGCAGCAAAGCCCATCGGCAAATACGACGACAAGATTGCAGCATTAAACCCCGTATTCTTTAATACTCCCGCAATTGCATTCGGCGGATGCTACGACTGTCTTGATGCAATGATTCATGCATCCATTGACAACATCGACAAATCAATCGCACTTGTTAAAAAGTTTGACGAAAAAGTTTTCGACGAATTAAATGAGGAAGAAGAGAACATCGACCACTTGACAGACTGTGTCGATACATACCTTGTAAATCTTTCTCCCCACGTAAAAGAAGATCTGCATGTTCGTATCATGACCGAGTACCACAAAGTCGTAAAAGAATTTGAACGTCTCGGCGACCATGCTTTAAATATCGCAGAAGATGCCAAGGAACTTTACGATAACGAAACCGCTTTCAGTGAGCAGGCATTGGGCGAACTCGATGTAGCTTTCGATCTTATGAAAAAGATTTTAAACTACACTCTTATCGGCTTCGAAAGAAGAGATATCGAGTCCGCAAAGCATATCGAGCCCCTCGAGGAAGTAATGGATGATTTAACCAACATGCTTCATGACAATCATCTTGCCCGTTTAAGAGAAGGAAACTGCTCTGTACGCGCCGGAATCGTTTTCCTCGATATTTTATCCAATATGGAAAGAATAGCCGATATCTGTTCAAATATAGGTATTGCGGTTATCGCGAGAAAGTCACCCGAAGCAGGACTTGCGCATACATATGTTTCCGCACTTCACCAGGGCGGCGACAGTGATTTTAACGACGAATACATTCAGGCTCATTCCGAATATTTCGGAAGATTATCCGGAGAGACACCCGAATAAAATAAAAATTTATATAAAAGTATGAAAAGGAGCATAAGCGTATGGAAAAGCAGAATCTTTCAGAAATTTTGAAAAACAATTCATATCCCGGAAGAGGTATCGTAATCGGTAAGAGCGCATGCGGTAAATATGCGGTAACGGCATATTTTATCATGGGCAGAAGTACCAATTCACGTAACCGTATCTTCGTGGAGGACGGAAACGGATTAAGAACACAGGCTTTCGATGAATCCAAACTCGAGGATCCGAGCCTCATCATTTATGCTCCCGTCAGAGTACTTGGAAATAAAACTATCGTTACAAACGGCGATCAGACAGATACCATTTATGAAGGTATGGATAAGCAGATGACATTCGAGCAGTCACTTCGTTCACGCTGCTACGAGCCCGATGCTCCCAACCTTACACCGAGAATTTCAGGTATTATGCATGTTGAAAACGGCAAATACAACTACGCACTTTCAATCTTGAAGAGCAACAACGGAAGAGAAGGCGCTCACAACCGTTTCACATTCGCATATGAAAATCCTTTCGCAGGCGAAGGTCACTTCATCCATACATACGAAAGCGACGGAAATCCCCTTCCTTCATTTGAAGGCGAACCTACATGGGTTGGAATCTCAGGCGACATCGATGCTTTCACAAACGAAGTATGGAACTCTTTAAATGAAGACAACAAGGTTTCATTATTTGTAAGATACATTGATATTGAGACAGGCAAATTCGAGACAAGAATTGTTAATAAGAATAAATAGTTTTAAGGAGTAAATTATGAAAGAACTTGAACTTAAGTACGGTTGTAACCCCAACCAGAAGCCCAGCAAGATTTTTGTAAATGACGGAAGAGAACTTCCCATCACCGTATTAAACGGCAAGCCCGGATACATCAACTTCATGGATGCATTCAACGGCTGGCAGCTCGTAAAAGAATTAAAAGAAGCAACAGGTCTTCCCGCAGCTACAAGTTTTAAGCATGTATCACCCGCAGGTGCTGCAGTAGGTCTTCCTTTAGATGACGTACTCGCAAAGATTTACTGGGTAGACGATTTAGGCGAACTTTCACCCCTTGCATGCGCATACGCTAGAGCAAGAGGCGCAGACAGAATGTCAAGCTTCGGTGATTTCATTTCACTTTCAGATATTTGTGACGTTTCCACAGCAAAGATTATCAAGAGAGAGGTTTCCGACGGCGTTATCGCTCCCGGATACGAGCCTGAAGCACTTGAAATCTTAAAAGCCAAAAAGGGCGGTAACTACAACGTTATCCAGATCGATCCCGATTACAAGCCCGAACCCATTGAGCACAAGGACGTATTCGGTATCACTTTCGAGCAGGGCAGAAACGAATTCAAGATCAACAATGAACTTTTAAGCGAGATCGTTACTAAGAACAAGGAACTTCCCGACCTTGCAAAGATTGACCTTATCATTTCACTTATTACATTAAAATATACACAGTCCAACTCTGTTTGCTTCGCAAAGGGCGGACAGGCAATCGGTATCGGTGCAGGACAGCAGTCCAGAGTTCACTGTACAAGACTTGCAGGCAGCAAGGCTGACAACTGGATGCTTCGTCAGTGTCCCAAGGTACTTGAGCTTCAGTTCGTAGACGGACTCGGCCGTGCAGACAGAGACAACGCAATTGATAACTACATCGGTGACGAACTTGACTGTCTCGCTGAAGGCAACTGGCAGAAGATTTTCAAGGTTAAACCCGAAATCTTTACCAAAGAAGAAAAGAGAGCATGGCTCGATCAGATGACCGACGTTGCACTCGGTTCAGACGCATTCTTCCCCTTCTCGGACAACATCGAGAGAGCAAAGAAGAGCGGCGTTAAGTATATCGCAGAGCCCGGCGGATCAGTAAGAGACGACCTCGTTATCGAATGTGCCGACAAGTACGGCATGGTAATGTGCTTCACAAAGATGAGACTGTTCCATCATTAATATGAAAATTAAAAGATTTCTCTGTTCGTTCTTAATTGCAATTTCTTTCTGTGCATTATGTGCGTGTGAAAAAAAGGACGAAACAGACTATGTTACAATTGGATATGAAAAGCTCGAGGAGCCCGATTATGCATCTGCAGAGCAGAATTTCAGGCAGGCCATTGAGCAGGATAAAAACCTGACCATGGCATACAGAGGACTTGGAATCTGCTATATGAACAAGGGTGACTACGAAAGCGCCATTGAGGCTTTCAAGACTGCTCTTGCGGAAGACGGTGCAACACCCGATGATATTGATTACGATATCAATTACTATGTCGGTGTCTGCTATCATAAGCTCGGCAAATACGAGGATGCAAAGGCAAGATACGATGCAATCATTGCGTTAAGACCGCGTGAGGTTGATGCGTATATGCAGCGTGCGGCGGAATATCTCTATTTACAGGACGTGGATTCAGCCTGCACGGATTTCGAGAAAGCTCTTTCTCTTAAAAAGAAGGACTACACGCTTTACATCGATATCTACAATCTGCTCGCGGAAACCGGCTTCCAGCCCTATGGTGTGGATTATCTTAATGATGCTTTAAACAAGTACGACCGAAACATGTCGGACTACGACAAGGGCTACATCAACTACTGCCTCGGCAATTACTCGACCGCCAAGAACTATCTTGAACAGGCGAGAACCGGCGGTAACAAGAGCGAAGAAGTGCTTCTTTTACTTGGAAAATGCTACGAGGAACTCGACGATACGGCATTTGCCATCAATATATATAATAAGTATCTCGAGACAAATCCCGACGCAGGTGTGTACAATCAGCTGGCCGTGGCACTCATAGATCAGGGCAGATATGAGGAAGCTCTTGAGGCTGTGGTAAACGGTTTGGAGATCGATACCAACGAGGCACACCAGCAGCTTTTGTATAACAGAATTGTGGCATACGAATATCTTGGGGAATTTGAGAAGGCAAGGGACCTTTGTGCACAATATCTTGTGGATTATCCCTCGGATGAGAACATGGCGAGAGAGTATGACTTCTTAAAGACTCGATAATTATGTAAACTAAAATACGAATGCATCCCTATTTTAAAGGGGATGCATTTTTTTAGTTATGTAAATTTGTGCAAACCTTACAAACAACTATATATTGTGTTTGTAAAAAATTTCAGGCAAATATATAGTGGTTTTTCGTTGACATTACAAAGGGGTGATGTTACAATGGATTCAATCGGCGCAAAGCCCTAAAGAATTGTGTTGGAGGAATGAAAAATGTTTGGTGTAATTAAAAGAGACGGCGAAAAAACTGATTTTAATATTGAGAAAATCAAGGATGCCATAAAGAAGGCATTTGACGCCACAAGTGTACAGTACAGTGAAGATATCATTGATCTTCTTGCTCTTCGTGTTACCGCTGATTTTCAGTCGAAGATTAAAGAAGGTTATGTTCATGTCGAGGATATCCAGGACTCAGTAGAGAAGATTCTCGAGCAGTCAGGCTACGCAGAAGCTGCAAAGGCATTCATCCTTTATCGTAAGCAGCGTGAAAAAATGCGTAACTTAAAGTCAACAATCCTTGACTATAAAGACGTTGTAAATTCATATGTTAAAGTAGAAGACTGGAGAGTTAAGGAAAACGCTACAGTTACATATTCCGTAGGTGGTCTTATCCTTTCCAACTCCGGTGCAGTTACCGCTAACTACTGGCTTTCGGAAATTTATGATGAAGAAATCGCTGAAGCTCATCGTAATGCCGATATCCACATTCATGACCTTTCCATGCTTACAGGTTACTGTGCAGGCTGGTCATTAAAACAGCTCATAAAAGAAGGCTTAGGCGGAATTCCCGGAAAAATTACATCAGCTCCCGCTTCACATCTTTCGGTTCTCTGTAACCAGATGGTTAACTTCCTCGGTATCATGCAGAATGAATGGGCAGGCGCTCAGGCATTCTCATCATTCGACACATATCTTGCTCCTTTCGTAAAAGTAGACAACCTTACATACGATGAAGTTAAGAAGTGCATCGAGTCCTTCATCTACGGTGTAAACACACCTTCAAGATGGGGTACACAGGCACCTTTCACCAACATTACTCTTGACTGGACAGTTCCTTCGGACCTTGCAAACGAAAAAGCACTTGTAGGCGGCAAAGAAATGGATTTCACATACGCTGACTGCAAGGATGAAATGGATATGATCAATCGTGCATTCCTTGAGACAATGATCGAAGGTGATGCAAACGGCAGAGGATTCCAGTATCCTATCCCTACATATTCAATTACAGAAGATTTTGACTGGTCAGACAGACTTAACAACAAGCTTCTCTTTGATATGACCGCCAAGTACGGTACACCTTACTTCTCAAACTACATCAACTCCGATATGAAGCCTTCGGACGTTCGTTCCATGTGCTGCAGACTTCGTCTTGATTTAAGAGAATTAAGAAAGAAAACCGGCGGTTTCTTCGGTTCAGGCGAATCAACAGGTTCTGTAGGTGTTGTTACAATCAACATGCCTCGTATCGCATACCTTGCATCAGATCCCGAAGATTTCTACAAGAGACTTGATCGTATCATGGATATCTCCGCAAGATCCTTAAAGCTTAAGAGAGGCGTTATTTCAAGACTTCTCGACGAAGGCTTATATCCTTATACAAAGAGATACTTAGGCAACTTTGACAACCACTTCTCAACCATCGGTCTTATCGGTATGAACGAAGTTGGTCTTAACGCTAAGTGGCTCGGCCATGATATGACAAACAAGGATACCCAGGAATTCACCAAGGATGTCCTTAATCATATGAGAAACCGTCTCTCCGATTATCAGGAACAGTACGGCGATCTTTACAACCTTGAAGCAACTCCCGCAGAGTCCACATCTTACCGTCTTGCAAAGCACGATCGTAAGAGATGGCCGGACATCAAGACAGCAGGTAAAGAAGGCGATACACCTTACTACACCAACTCATCACATCTTCCTGTAGACTTTACAGACGATGTATTTGATGCACTTGATATCCAGGACGAACTTCAGACACTTTATACTTCAGGTACAGTATTCCATGCATTCTTAGGCGAGAAGCTTCCCGACTGGAAGGCAGCAGCTAAGCTTGTTCGTACAATAGCTGAAAACTACAAGCTTCCTTACTACACAATGTCTCCTACATATTCAATCTGTAAGAACCACGGTTACCTTGCAGGTGAGCAGGATACATGTCCCGACTGCGGATGCAAGACAGAAGTTTACTCACGTATCACAGGTTACTACAGACCCGTTCAGAACTGGAACGACGGTAAGCTTCAGGAGTTCAAGAACAGAAAAGAATACGATATCAACCTTTCTCTTACCAAATCGGAAGATTTAGGAAACAAAGGTCAGAACATTTCGGCAACAGTTAATGTGGCAGAGCCCGTAAATGATACAGTTGCTCCCGAAAACGTTCAGGCACCCACAGAAAACGTTAATCCCGCATACGCAGATTTATTCGGTGTTTCAAATGCAGCTCCTGCAGCAAGCGCAGCACCCGCTGATGACAGCACGGTAATCTTATTTACCACCAAGACCTGTCCTAACTGTGCAATTGCCAAGGATTACTTGGGAGACCTTCCCTACAAGTTAATTGATGCTCTTGAACAGCCCGATCTTGCAAGAAAGTACGGCGTTCAGATGGCTCCCACACTTGTAGTTGACAAGGGCGGCGACATTGTTAAATATGTCCGCGCTTCAGAAATCAAGAAATACGTTGATGAAAAGAAGGGCGTGATTGCATAAATGATACAGAAGCTTATTGACAATATCGTAAGTAAAGATGCTCCCATTGTGGTGGGACTCGATCCCAATCCCAAATTTATCCCGATGGATATAATGAGCGAATGCATTGAAGCATACGGCGCAAACCTTAAAGGTATTGCAGAAGCCGTATGGCTCTTCAACAAAGCTATCGTGGATGCGGTATATGATTTAATCCCCGCAGTTAAGCCTCAGATAGCAATGTATGAGCAGTTCGGTGTTCCGGGCGTTGAAGTATTCAAAAGAACCGTTGATTACTGTAAGTCAAAAGACTTAATAGTAATCGGAGATGTTAAAAGAGGCGATATCGGCTCAACATCGCAGGCATATGCGATAGGACATCTCGGCAAAATAGAAGTCTGCGGACAGAAGTTCGCTCCCTTCGATGAAGACTTTGCAACTGTTAACCCTTATCTCGGAACTGACGGCGTAAAGCCTTTCGTGGATGTATGTAAGGAAAACGACAGAGGAATCTTCGTACTTGTTAAAACATCCAATCCGAGTTCAGGCGAATTCCAGGATCGAATCATTGACGGCAAACCTCTTTACGAGCATGTTGCTGACAAGGTTAACGAGTGGGGTGCTGACTGCATGGACGGCGAATACAGCAATGTAGGTGCGGTAGTCGGTGCAACATATCCCGAGCAGGGAAAGATTTTAAGAGAAAAGATGCCCAAGACCTTTATCTTAGTTCCCGGTTACGGAGCACAGGGTGGCAAAGGCGCAGACCTTGTTCACTTCTTTAACAAGGACGGACTTGGTGCCATCATCAATTCCTCGAGAGGAATCATAGCAGCATATCAGAGTCCCAACTATCCGGGATACGGCGAAAAGAATTTTGCCGATGCCTCAAGACAGGCAGTCATCGATATGAAAGAAGATATAAAATCAGCTCTCGGCAAATAAGAAAATTCAGGTGCCGGAAGAACGTAAAATGCGTTCTTCCGGCTCATTTTTTTCTTGCAAAAAGCGCTGTAAACCAATAAAATTGAATTATGGGGCGCACACAAGATATAGGGAACGTAAAAGCATACAAATCTGACTTAAGAAAATACGAATTTGTCAAAAATGTTATCGTTCCTTTTGTTAAATCTAAATTTAATTTTAAGGTCGAAAATCGGTATAAAATGCCTGATGTGCCGTTTATCGCAATTTCCAACCATGTTACCAACCTTGACATGGTCTGGCTTGCTTTGTCGATAGACAAACATCTATATTTTGTGGCCGGAGAGCAGGTCGTAAGAAAAGGAATCGGGGGAAAACTGGTCAACTGGACCTTCCATCCGATTGTGCGTGAAAAAGCCACCGTCGGACTCTCAACAGTCGTCGAAATGAAGAAGCATCTTCAGGCCGGACACAATGTCGGACTCTTTGCCGAGGGTGTCAGATCGGCGGACGGCCTTTCCAATAAAATTGTTCCTTCAAGTGCGGCCGTTCTTAAAAAACTCGGCTTCACTGTAGTCACTTTTAAAATTCACGGCGGATTTTTCACATCGCCCAGATGGTCATCGGATGTAAGACGCGGAAAGATGACCTGCGAACTGGTCAATATTTATTCACCCGAAGAACTTAACAAAATGAGCGTCGACGAGTTTGATAAGGCTTTAAATGACGATATTTTCGAAGACGCATACGCATATAACGAAATCCATAAAATACCTTTTAAGAGCAAAAAACTTGCCGAAGGCATTGAATTTGAACTTGTAATGTGTCCTAAATGCAAAAAAATGGCCACAATAAAATCAAAGAAAGATACCTTTTTTTGTGACTGCGGCTTAAAAGGGTTGTATAATGAATACGGTATGTTAAGTGTGGAGGGATTTGATTTTAAAACAATTCCCGAATGGGACACCTGGCAGAAAAAGGAAATCGACGCGCTTACCTTTGAAGACGGAGAGATAATTCTTTCGCATCCAAACCAGCGCATGACAGAGATTTCCAAAGATCATACCGAGAAGGTTGTCGGCGAAGGAGCCCTGATTTTAAAGAACGATTCGGTAGCTGTAGGCGACAAAGTTATACCGTTTAACGAAATAAGAGACTGTGATATTTTCTATCACGGATTTCTTTTGATTTCTACAAAAGACAAAAAATATTACGAGATTTCAAACCCGGACTCAAAATTCCCCGGATATCTTTACAAACTGATTATTAAAAGATATCTCGGCGACACGAAATAAACGGATTATTTTCTGCGAAAGCAGATTATATAAATTTTAGAAAATGAGGATTAAATGAATGTCTAGCGGATTATCGTTTGCAAGCAACAGTGTCTGGCCCGTAATTATGTTTATCGCCGTAATTATGGGAGGTCTTCTGGTCGGAAATACCTTAAAAAGATATATTCCCTTCCTGAAGAAATCTCTCATACCCGTATCGGTAATCGGCGGTATTTTCCTTCTCTTTGTATCTTCCGTACTTAAATTCACCACGGGAGAATATCTTTTCAACTGGTCAATTTTCTGCGAAGGAAATTCGATGACCGGTATCGAAATGCTCGAAATAATGACCTATCACTGCCTGGCCATCGGTTTTATCGCGATGACTTTAAGAAAATCCGACAGCAAGGGCAAAACCAAAGGCCGTGTAACCGAAGTTGTAAATACAGGTATCACAACCGTCAGCACATATCTTTTACAGGGCTTCTTCGGACTTGCAATTACCGTTGTCGCATCATTCATTATTCCCAAGCTCATAAAAGCATCAGGCATCATCCTCTGCTTCGGCTTCGGACAGGGTACAGGACAGGCGCTTAACTACGGTTCGATATACGAAACCGATTACGGCTTCATCGGCGGAAAATCCTTCGGCCTTACAATTGCTGCATTAGGCTTCCTCGCAGCAAGTATCGGCGGCGTCATTTACCTTAACTATCATAAAAGAAAAGGCGATATCGTAATCCGTGAAAGCGTATCACAGCTTAATCAGGAAAAGGTTGAAGAAGAGGGCGAAGTACCAATGGTTGATTCAATCGACAAGCTCACCCTTCAGATTTCGCTTGTTTTCGTCTGCTACGCACTGACTTATCTTCTTATGTACATCCTCGGCAATCTCGTCGGAGACGGCCTTAAGACAACAATTTACGGCTTTAACTTCTTACTCGGTACACTTTCCGCAGTTATCGTAAAAGAAGTATTAAAGCTTTTAAGAAAAACAAATTTGATGCACAGGGACTATGTCAACAATTTCCTCTTAAACAGAATCGCAGGATTTGCTTTTGACATCATGATTGTGGCAGGTATCGGAGCAATCAGAGTAGACCTCATAAAAGATTACTGGGTAGTGCTTTTAATCCTCGGCGTAGTCGGTGTCCTTGTGACATTCCTTTATATCAAATTCGTATCGTTCAAACTCTTTAAGAACTACGAGCATGAGCAGTTTATGGTTATGTACGGCATGCTTACCGGTACGGCTTCGACAGGTGTAATTTTACTTCGTGAAATCGACCCTTCCTTCGAAACGCCCGCATCGGAAAATATTGTATACCAGAACTTCCCGGCGATTCTTTTAGGATTTCCTATGATGCTCGTTGCCGCATTCTGTCCTAAGAGCGATATGGCAACATACATTACAATGGGCGTAATTGCGCTTTACTTTATAGTGCTTAACATCATTCTTTTCAGAAGTCTGATATTTAAGAAAAGAAAAAAAGAAGTTAAAGAATAATAGTTTTACGAGGAGAAAAAATTGGTAATAGATTCAGATAAATACCTGCAGGTCGGAGCCATCACTTCGACACACGGAATTAAAGGCGAAGTAAAAGTTTATCCGACAACGGATGATGCATCAAGATATGACGATCTCGACGAGGTCTTTCTTGATACCGGCAAGGAACTTTTGCCTCTCCATATCACAGGTGTTAAATATTTCAAGCAGTACGTAATCGTAAAATTCAAAGAATTTAAGGATATCAACGAGATTGAACCTTACAAGGGCAAGAATATCTACGTTGACAGGGAACACGCAGTGGACCTCGACGAAGACGAGTATTTTGTAGCAGATCTTTTAGGGTTAAAAGTTGTGACCGATGAGGGCGAGGAACTCGGTGAATTAACCGACGTACTTTTCACCAAGGCAAACGATGTTTACACCGTTACAAAACCCGACGGAAAAGAAGTTTTAATTCCTGCTATAGAAGAGTGCATACTTGATATCGATCTTGACGAAGAAGTCATGACAATACATATTATGCCGGGTCTTTTAGACTAAGGAGAGTGGTTTGAATTTTCATATTCTGACATTATTCCCCGAGATGGTTGAAGATGCTTTAAACACGAGTATTTTAAAGCGTGCAACCGACGCAGGAATAATATCAATCAACGCAGTAAATATAAGGGATTATTCAACGGACAAACATAAAAAAGTCGATGATTATCCGTATGGCGGCGGAGCCGGAATGCTGATGCAGGCTCAGCCTGTTTTTGATGCTTACGAGGATCTCTGCAAAGCCATAAAGAAGAGAAAGAAATCGAGAGCGAAAAAGCTTAAGGTTCGCGTGCTTTATATGACTCCCCAGGGCAGAACATTTGACCAGAAATTTGCCGAAGAACTTGCAAAAGAAGAAGACTTGATTTTCCTTTGCGGTCACTACGAAGGCATAGACGAAAGAGTAATCGAAGAGATTGTAACCGATGAAGTTTCGTTAGGAGATTTCGTGCTTACAGGCGGTGAATTACCCGCAATGGTAATGGTTGACTGTATCTCAAGATTAATCCCCGGAGTGCTGGGTTCTGATGAATCCGCATCGGATGAAAGCTTTTCTGACGGACTGCTTGAATATCCGCAGTACACAAGACCTGAAGTATGGCAGGAAAAGGCTGTTCCCGATGTGCTTTTAAGCGGCAATCATAAGGAAATCGAAAAGTGGCGCATGGGTATGTCACTTGAAAGAACCAAAGAAAAAAGACCGGACCTTTACGAAAGCATAAAAGAAGAGCTTGATGAGTTCAAAAAAGAAAATCCGAAGAAATTCAGAAAGAAACGCACTGAAGCCGAAGAGGTTTTAAAGATGCGTGAACTGAAGAAGGAAAATGGAAAAGAAGAATAAAATCTACAGCATAATACTTGCATATGCTACAGGTTTACTCCTGTCATTGCTTACAGTTACGGGATTTGTCACAAAACACAATCACGGTTTTGTGATGAGTCTTTCCGTTTTGTTTATTGCTGTGATTTTAACTGTTATGATCGGAAGTGCAATGCTTGCATTCTTCGCCATGACGGATAATTATTTTCTAACCAATAATCTGTTTGGAAAGAGCAGCGCATCTGCAAAATCAGATAACGCATCAAAGAAACCCTTCCCGCCCGTTGCGGTATTTTTCATAGTCTTTTTAATCTTTTTAATCTGCTGGTTTCCGTATTTTCTTGCAATGTATCCCGGCATGTTCGCATATGATAACGAGTGGCAGTATTTTATGTACGCAGACAATGAAATCACCAATCATCAGCCGGTAATTCATACGCTTATTTTAGGATTTATAATTCATACCGTTGAAGACATAACAGGCAGCATCAATAAGGGTGTTGCAGCATACACACTTTTCCAGATGGTTTTAATGGGCCTTGGAAGTGCATTCATTCCGTACACGATTTATAAAAGAAAAGAGAATAAATTCCTCTTTGTCGCATCGATGATTTTCTTTGCGTTTTATCCTGTTTTCGTAATCTTTGTTTTTACGGGAACAAAGGATACGCTTTTCTCGATGGCGATTGCTGATTTTATGATTTTAAATCTCGACCTCTTCGATGCGGGCGATGAATTCCTTAAAAAAAGAGGCAACAGAATACTTTGGATTCTCTTAGCATTTATTATATATTCGTTCAGAAACAACGCGGTTTACGCAATGCTTCCCGTGCTTCCTTTTGCAATAATTTTCATTGCAAAAAAATGTAAAAAGTACAGAAGAAAAGCACTCGCAACACTGCTTTTTACAGCGGCATTATTCGTATTCTATTCGGGTCCTTTCACAACACTTGTTGCAAAAGAAAAAGTTTCAAAAGCTGAAATGATGTCGGTACCCTGCCAGCAGATAGTAAGGGTTTACACATACAGATACGACGAACTTCCCGAAAGCGAAAGAGCAACCTTCGAAGAATTCTTCGATCCCGATATGTGGCTCGGATACTATGTTCCCGAAATCGCTGATGCAGCAAAGGGCAGACTTCGCATGGATGTCTATGAAGCAAAATCAGACGAATACTGGAAACTCTGGGCTACATGGTTAAAGAGATATCCGAACGAATACGTGGATTCATTTCTTGAAAATACATACGGACTTTACTATATGTGGCCGCATTATGTTTTGTACAGTTTCGGACAGGAAGGCTTCACGGTAATGCATCAGATGGATCCAGTGGTTCCGAACAGCAAACTGCCGGCGTTATATACTTTCCTTTGTAACTTTGAAGACGGAGAATTGGTAATACATAACAGGTTTACATCGTGGCTTTTCGCACCCGCAACATTTTTGTATCTTGGAATTGCGGCATGCGTATATGTGCTTAGAAACAAGAAGTTCAGGTTACTAATTCCTATCGCATTTCTTGCACTTTTATGGTGTACATTTTTACTCGGACCGGTTGCGCTTGTAAGATATGTCTTATTCCTTTACATTCTGCTACCCGTATGGCCGATGTATATGAGAGCTTCGTTTAACGGAGAAAATAAATGAAAATCAAAGAGTTCTTTAAGGTAAAAAAGAATAAAAGTCTTTTTGTGAAGTGTTTAATCGCACTTCTTTTTCCTTTTGCACTCTGCCTTATATATTTCCTTGTAAGAGGCATTTCGCCTTTTGATATTTACGTTCCCGCATCCAAAAACAACGACAGTTTATATTACTTCAAACTCGTCGAAGCGATGAGATACAATCTCTACCCGAGAGGCTATTTCGGCTTCAATGAAAGTCATGCGGCAAACCTTACATTTGCAGCATGGAGCCCTCTTATGTTGCTTCCCTGGGCAGCAGCAGGCCTTATATTCGGATGGGGATTTAAATCTGCGGTTTTCATCAACATCCTTTTGTTTTCAATCGCATTTGCAATCTTTGTTTTTGTAAC
The DNA here is from genome assembly GCA_017538995.1 of Lachnospiraceae bacterium. Taxonomy (GTDB): domain Bacteria; phylum Bacillota; class Clostridia; order Lachnospirales; family Lachnospiraceae; genus UBA3766. The sequence continues at coordinate 31,761 of JAFYHV010000103.1, forward strand.
GGATCTTGAAATTGAAAAATATTTAAATTTAACTATTATTCTTGCGTTTTTCCCAAGCTTCTTCATTCACTTGATGTGTGTGCTTCCGGAAGCTGTGATTGCAGGATTAATGCTTATTTTCTTAGGCCTCGCATACAGAATTTCGCTTGATAAATGTAATGGTAAAAAAGACGAAAATATATCATTCATTTTCTTAATCCTAATAAGCGCATTCTTAACGCTTTTACGTCCTTACATGGTTGTATTTTTCATCATTCCCGCAGCGCTTGCTTTTAAGAAAAAGAAAGTTGTTTTCGGAATCGTAAGCATAGCATTGACAGTGCTTTCTTTGGCCGGATATTTTATCGTCGCAAAGCTTTTTACCGCGGAATATTTCACACCGCTTTTTGACCTTGGGATCATAAAACTTTTCTTACACGGTAAATTCACCGAGGGCTTCTGGAGCAGCGTGTACGTTATCCGCAGCATGAAAAATGAAATCTTTGCGCAGATGAAAGATGCATTTGCATACGGACTTACATCAGGTACGCATTATGTACTGCTTGCGTTTGAATTTGTTGCTGTTTTATTCCTTACTTTCTTTAAGAAAAACAAGAAAGTCAGAGTAATTGCAATTACTTATTTAATCGCAGTTGCAGGTGTTGTTTCCGCAATCGTTTTACTCCTTCAGAAAGCCAACGAAGGCGGACGTCACATCTGGGTATTCTGCATAATCGGAATAGCAGTTATCGTGTTCTTTAAGGAAGGCAACGAGAGCCATGTTCCCAAGCTTTTAATCGCGGCTCTTTTAGTAGTTTTCATGATAAGAGGCGCAGTTACACCGACCGATTACGATGTGCCTTTTGACGACAGGAACATAAAAGAAACAGTCACCGCATGGGAAGATATTTTCGAAAAAGAAAATGTGGCTTTATCGGATAACACAGGGTATGAAAATACCGTTATATGGGTATTCATAGATTATGTGGACGGCAAACAGGTTGTGACCGAATTTAACGGCCTTTACGCACTGCCTAAGGGCTTTGGTATAAGCTGCTGTTCACCGGATTTTGTTTTAACTTATTTCGATACACTTCAGAGTAAATACATCTTCACATACGACGGTGCACTTGTGGCTGAGGAATGCGAAGAATACGGTTACAAACTCGTCGGTAAGTACGGAAAATCCGTAATGTACGAGCGATACTAAAAGGGCATTGATATGAAAGAAACCGCGAAAAAACAGAATATATTCAGAGTGGCGGATTTTATTCTTTTTGCCTCGCTTTTAATTGCGCTTGCATTTTTCTTCGGACAGCTTGTTTATGCACAGGCTTTGTATGCAGGTAAGGAAGGCGGGTATTTCAGTGATATCTACGCCTACATGCAGGAGATGCAGGGCATTGATTCGGGCTACTCATTCCCTTATCCGGTTTTCTTTTTAACCGGCAGGTTTTTTGATCTTTTCCTGCCGATAGAAATGGCTGTTACACTCGCCGAAGTTTTGTTTAATTCGCTCGCAGTTTTAATCACGAAATATTATCTTGAAAAGTACATAAACGAGTACGTAAAAAAAATAACCTGGCAGCATTTTGCGATTACAATCTCAATCTTTGCATGCTTCTTAATGTCAATGTGGTGGCTTCCGAGATTCGGCAAAATCACTCTTCCTTTAAAGGATCAGGCTTTCTACGGTACATACTCGGGCAACCCCTGGCATAATGCAACATACATAGCCACACGTCCTTTCGCAATCGGTGCATTTTTCTCATTCATAAATCTCTTTAAGGACGAAGAAAAATACGACTGGAAAAAAGGAATTGTATTCGGAATATTCTTATTCCTCACTACAATGACCAAGCCCAGTTTCACACTGGTTATCGGCTCGGCGATGGCGATTGTCTGTGTCATAAGACTTATCAGAAAGAAATTTAAAAACATCAAATATATACTGTTCCTTTTTATCTGCTCAATTCCTACATTAATCGCCCTTCTTTTACAGTTCGGCGGTGTATTCGGAAGCGGCAATACCGAAGCGGAACACGGCATCGGTCTCGACTTTTTCAGAGTATGGAGAAGTGCGAATCCGCATGTGCTCGCAGCTATCTTTTATGCGAATGTTTTTGCCCTTGTTTGTATTCCTTTCTTAATCAAAAACATAAGAAAAGATTACCTCTACAAATTTACGCTTATCATTTTTGCGGTATCGGTTCTTGAGGCCGGACTTTTATGCGAAAAAGGCTTCAGATATTCGCACTTTAATTTCAGCTGGGGATACATGCACGGAATTTTCTTCTTTGCACTCGGCAGCATAGCGGTACTGCTTAAAAACATTTTTGAAAAGAAAATAAAACCTGTATTTGCGGGTTTCTGCATCATTGCACTGCTTTCACAGGTTGTATTCGGAATACTGTATTTTAAAGGACTTTATTACGGACGTGATTACAACACGCTCTTACCGTACAACTGGCTTTAACGAATGAAAAAAATCGCAGGATTTTTAAAAGAGAATAAAAGATATGCTATCGTTTTAAAGGTGCTTGCGGCGTTACTTTTTCCGCTTCTAATGTGCCTTATTTTCTGTCTCATAAAAGGGCATTCTTTAAAAGATGTTTTCCTTCCTTCGAGCGAATGGAACGATGAACTTTTTTATTTCAAACAGGTTGAAGGAACTGTGGGATATTTATATCCGAGAGGTTATTTCGGATTTAACGAAAGCCACGCGGATCTTCTTTCGTTCGCAGCCTGGAGCCCACTGCTTGTCACACCCTGGATACTCTGGGGACTTATTTTCGGCTGGAATCTTTTATCCCCGATTATCTGCAATATTGTGCTTCTTAGCATAACCTGCGCACTGTTTGTAATTCTTACAAAAATTAAAGTAAAAGACATGATAGCCCTTGGCGTGATGATGACTGCTTTTACTCCTTTTGTAAGATACATGCTCTCGGGAATGCCGGAAATCATATGCTTCTCAGCCTGCATTCTTTTTACGGGACTGACAATTAATTACCTCATAAAAGAAAAACTGTACAAACTCATCATTCTCTTTGCCCTTGCCACTGTAATGACTCTGATGAGACCTTACCTCTTTTTGTTTTTTATAATGCCTGTATTTCTGGCAATTAAAAAATTCAAAGTTAAAGGTTTAATCGTATCCGCAGTTACCGGCATTGCGACAATCGGTATTTATGTGTTTATCAAAGTCAAATTAAGCGCAGAATATTTTACCGCGCTTTACAACACCGACTGGGTAACGGATTTCTTTAACAAAGGCATTGCGACAGGAATTCATAATCTCGCCTACAGAATATACGCGATGTGTTTAAACATTGCAGACTACATGAAGAGCGGTATAATCACCGGACTTTGTGCGGGCGCGATATTCGCCGCATTCTTTGTTTTGTTTTTATTAATGATTATTCGTTTTATTCTTGATATTATTAAATTCAAAAAAGAAAAAAACGAAGAAAACAAAAACAAGCTTTTCGTGGAAGGCCATTTCCTCTTTGTGATGTTCGGAATGTTCTGTGCGCTTGTGCTTATGTACAAGCTCACCGAAGGCAGCAAGCACTTCCTTACATTCCTTGCACTCGGAGTATTTATACTGGCCCTTTACCACGGAAAATACTATATTGAAAATGTAATTCTCGTGGCGGCGTTTGTATTCTTCTTCATCATAAAAGCAACTTCGTCCTACGATTACGAAGTGCCTTTTAAGAACGAAGTCATCGAAGCCAAAACCGCAGAGTGGCAGCAGGCATTTGATGAAAATATAAAAATCGAAGATAATTTAAGTTACGACAATGTAATTATCTGGAACTTCGTCGACGTAAAAGACAGCACTTCCTATCCGATCAAATGGCAGTACCTTTATATGCTTCCCGAGGGCATGGGAATAAGCTGCTGTGAACCGCAGTATGTAAAAGATAACTTCGACAGTCTTAAGTCAAAATACATTGTTACGCTTACAGGCAGTGAGACCGATTTGCTTTGTCAGGAAAAGGATAAACAACTGCTTCATTCAGACGGTGAATTAAGCTTTTACGCTTTAAGATAAAAGGATTCTTTTGATGGAAAAAAAGAAATTTTCGCTTGATTACAAAAGAATAGTTTATACAGTCAGCATGCTTCTTCTCTGCGTGGTTGCTTTTGTAAGAGCCGCAGGAGGAGGGGACTGGTGGAACGCGGCCGTAAGCTGCTTGGGCTTCGCACTGTTTCCGATTATCGTCACGAGATACGGCTTTAAGAGTTTCCTTAAAATCCCGTACCTCATCTGGCTGGTAATATCAATCCCTGCTGCATCTTTTACGATTTATAAGTTCTATTATTCCGCAATTCACCGTATGGCGTTTGCACTGCTGGTGGTTGAATGCGTATTTTACGGACTCATAATTATCAGAATTATTTACTCGATTATTAACAAGGAATTCGTAAAAGAAATAAAGAAAATCAACCCGCTCTTTTATGTGCTCGCGGCATTTTTCATTCTTTCGACCATATCCGTAAACAAGGCCACATGGCCTCTTTTCTACGGACTGTTTTACTTGAGTTTTTATCTTGCGCCGACAGACGAAAAAGATACCGAAAAAATCTTTTTGTCACTCTGTGATGCGCTTATAATTTCATTCTTTATCATTCAGTCGTTTGCATTCCTTCACAGACCTTACGATCAGTTAAGATATGTGGGCGCATACACCAATTCAAACGTCAACGGAATGTTTTATTTCTGCGCGTACCTTGCATGGCTTGGCAAGTACATTTATTTCCAAAAGAACGACACGCATAAAGCCTTCAGAATCGTCCATTTTCTGTTTGCATGCGCGATGTGGTCATTTGCACTGCTTACCATCTCTCGAAGCTCTCTTATGGCCTTTGTGTTCGCCACAGTGGTATTCCTTGTAACCGCAGAGCTTGCAATCATGAAAAAAACATTCTTAAAAGGATTTCTCTTAAAAGGAATCTGCATGTTCTGCATATTCGCATTAAGTTTTCCGCTTGTATTTGCCTGCGTAAGATTTTTACCGCCGCTCAGACACCATCCTGTATGGATTACCGAATACAGCGAAGACTTCGTGCATTCATACGACCCCTGGAATTCTCCGAAGTACACAGACCTCGACGAATTCTTTAATGAATTCCTCGGCAGATTCGATGTTAACAATGTTGATGAGAAGAGCGGTGTTTCAACCGAAGAAGTAATTCTTGAAGAAAAGAAAGCTGCACCGGGTGGAAAGAGCGAAGCTCCCGAAGGTGAAAAGATCATAAAAGACGGCGAAGTAATAAGCTATCCCGACGGGATCGCACCCGGTACGGATCCGGCACATCCGGCATACACCGTTGAGAGTTATCAGGGTCTTGAAAAGATACTCGGTATCAGAAAATACATTTACGGTTTTTATCTTAAAAACTTAAATCTTTTGGGACACGAGAGAGAGTATCCTTTCGTATGGCTTTTCTCATGGTATCAGGTGCTTCACGCACATAACTCGTATCTGCAGATTGCGTACTGCTTCGGAATAATTCCCGGAATTCTGATTACGGGAGTATCACTTTTCGGAATGGTATTTCCAATTGTTTACATTATCAAGAAAAAAGGAGAAGTTCCCTGGTATCTTGTATTCACGGCATGCGCACAGACAGGCATATTCGTTGTCAGCATTGTTGAAAATATTTCCTTCCCCGGAAAGATGATGTTCTCACTTTTGTTTGTGACACTTCTTCCGCTTATGAGAATTACCAAGAAAAAAGACGAAGATAAGAATTAAATTGAATTAAATATACGCATGATGTACAATAAATGGTTGTGGAATAAATTGAAAGAGGGTAGTTTTAATGTCATTACAGGCTGAAATGATCCAGAAACAGTTACTCGAAGCCAATATGGAAGAAGGTCTGGATTATATTTCAAATAAAATATTCGCAAAACCTTTAAAGGAATTAAGCGACAAAGAAGCATATTATGTGATTCTTCTTTTTACAAAAGATTTAACGCTCGTTACGGATCGAATCAACGGTGAAAAGAAGATATTTTATATTTCTGCAGAGTTCTTAATCGGACGTCTTTTAACAAACAATCTTATTAACCTCGGAATCTACGACAAGGTAGCAGAGGTTCTTAAAAAGAACGGAAAAGATATTGCACTTCTCGAAGAAGTCGAGCCCGAACCTTCACTCGGAAACGGCGGCCTTGGAAGACTTGCCGCATGTTTTATGGATTCTATTGCAACACTCGGACTTCCCGGCGCAGGCATAGGACTTAATTATCATTTCGGACTTTTCAAACAGGAATTCAGAGACAATTTACAGTGCGCAGAGAAGAACGACTGGATCGAAGATATTTCGTGGCTTAGAAAAACGGATACTTCTTTTACGGTTGAATTCGGCGACTGCTCGGTTAAATCAAGACTTTACGATATCGATGTCATCGGCTACGAAAACGGAGTTAACAAGCTTCATTTATTCGACCTTGAAAGCGTAGACGAAAAGCTTGTAGAAAAAGGCATCACATTCGACAAAGAAGCAATCGAAAAGAACTTAACTCTTTTCTTATATCCCGATGATTCGGACGAGGCAGGCAATCTTCTTCGTATTTATCAGCAGTATTTTATGTGCTCAAATGCGGCACAGTTTATTCTCTATGAATTAAGAGAGAGAAAGTACGACCTTCGTCACATGTACGATTTCTGCGTGATTCAGATAAACGATACACATCCGACATTAATCATTCCGGAGCTTATCAGAATCATGACCAGCGAAAAAGGCATCGGCATCGACGAAGCCATCGATATAGTTTCCAAAACATGTGCATACACAAACCACACAATCCTTGCGGAAGCACTCGAAAAATGGCCTCTTGAATACCTTGAAAAAGTAGTGCCTAAACTCGTTCCCATCATAAAAGAATTAGACAAGAGAGCAAAGGCAAAATACAAAGATCCCAAGGTTGCCATCATTGACGAAGACGACAGAGTTCACATGGCTCACATCGATATTCATTACGGTTTCTCCATCAACGGTGTTGCCGCAATCCATACCGATATTTTAAAGAACACGGAGCTTAATGCTTTTTATAAGATTTATCCCGAAAAGTTTAACAACAAGACCAACGGCATTACTTTCAGAAGATGGCTTTTATCCTGTAATCCCGAACTGACGAATTACATTGAAGAGCATATCGGAAAAGGCTTTAAGAAGAACGCCAACGAACTTGAGAAACTTTTAGGACTTATCGATGATGAAAAGGCATTAAAAGAACTTGAAAATATCAAGCACGTAAAGAAGGTTGAATTTGCCAAGTATGTAAAAGAAAAAGAGGGTGTTGAAATCGATTCCGATTCAATCTTTGACATCCAGGCAAAGAGACTTCACGAATACAAGAGACAGCAGATGAATGCGCTTTACATCATTCATAAATATCTCGAAATTAAGAGCGGCAAGAAGCCCGCAAGACCGGTTACATTTATCTTCGGTGCAAAGGCTGCTCCCGCATACGTAATCGCACAGGATATCATTCATTTAATTCTTGTGCTCGAAGAGATTATTAACAACGATCCTGACGTTAACAAATACATGAAAGTTGTTATGCTCGAAAACTACAATGTAAGCTATGCCGAAAAGCTTATCCCCGCATGCGACATCTCAGAACAGATTTCGCTTGCAAGCAAGGAAGCATCAGGCACCGGCAACATGAAGTTTATGTTAAACGGCGCGGTTACTCTTGGTACCGCAGACGGCGCTAACGTAGAGATTTCGGAACTTGTCGGCAAAGAAAATATATATGAGTTTGGCGTATCAAGCGACGAAGTCATCGAGCATTACGCAAAAGCAGATTACGTTTCAAAAGACCTGTACGATAAATCGGACATCATAAAAGAAGCAGTAGACTTTATAGTTTCAAAAGAAGCGCTTAAGGTCGGACACAAGGAAAACCTTGAGAGACTTTATAACGAGCTTTTAAACAAAGACTGGTTTATGACTTTAATCGATTTGGAAGAATACATCAAAGTCAAGGATCAGATGCTTGCAGATTACGAAGACAGAGAGAAGTGGCAGAAGATGATGCTTACCAACATCGCGAAGGCAGGCTTCTTCTCATCAGACAGAACGATTGAAGATTACAACCGTGACATCTGGAAGCTCTTCCCGAAAAAAGACATAAAGGTATCGATAGTATAAATGAGAAAAAGCGGAATTCTTACGGCGGTTTTCAGCCTTCCAAATGAATACGGAATCGGTTGCTTCTCAAAAGAGGCTTATGATTTTGTGGACTTCTTATCAGAATCCAATCAGAAATTCTGGCAGATACTTCCGCTCGGACCCACAGGCTACGGTGATTCGCCTTATCAGTCATTCTCGACATTCGCAGGCAATCCTTACTATATAGATTTGCAGGAATTCATTGATAACGGCTGGCTTTCCAAAGAAGAGTGCCGTGAAGCTTACGATGAATACTATGAATCTGATAAGTGGTATCAGAAAGCAAGCGAAGATGAGCGAAACAATTACGTTGATTATAAAGCGCAGTACTACGCAAGATTTTCACTTCTTAGAAGAGCATACGAGCGAAGCAGCATAGCTTCTGATGAAGGTTTTGCCAAGTTTGTTTTGGACGAAGCATACTGGCTTAACGATTATGCGCTTTACATGGCGATAAAAGATGATAAAAGAGGCGCTTCGATTTACGACTGGGAAAAACCGCTCAGACTTCGCGAAGAAAAAGCAATTAAGAAAGCAAAAAAAGAATTAGCTCCTCAGATAGGATTTTATAAATTCCTTCAGTATTTCTTTAAAAAGCAGTGGCTTTCATTAAAGAAGTACGCCAACGAAAAGGGTGTTGAAATTATCGGAGACATTCCGATTTACGTGGCGCTCGATTCCGCAGACACATGGGCTAATCCCGAACTCTTCATATTTGATGAGGATTTAAGACCGAAAGGTGTTGCAGGCTGTCCGCCCGATTATTTCTCTGCTACGGGCCAGCTCTGGGGCAATCCTTTATACGACTGGGATGTTCATAAAAAAGACGGCTACTCCTGGTGGTTAAAGAGACTTAAGAAATGCTTTGAACTTTACGACGTGGTTCGTATCGATCACTTCAGAGCGTTTGACGAATATTATTTCATTCCTTTCGGCGATCTGACAGCGGAGTTCGGTTACTGGGTACCCGGCCCCGGCTACGACCTTTTCAAAGCCATCAAAAAGGAATTAAACAAACCGAGAATTATTGCGGAAGATTTAGGCTTCCTTACACCCACGGTACTTAAGCTTGTTAAGCGCACCGGATATCCCGGAATGAAAGTGCTTGAATTTGCTTTTGATTCCGCAGAGGATAACGATTATCTTCCTCATAATTATGATAAAAACTGTGTGGTTTACACGGGAACGCATGACAATGATACCGTAAAAGGTTGGTGCAAAACGCTAAAACGCGTTGACAAGGCTAATCTTAAAGTGTATCTTGACATAAAGAATACAAAGAATATCAGTAAAGATATGATAAAACTGGCCGAGAGTTCGGTGGCCGATACTTGTATCATACCGATTCAGGATGTGTTCTCACTTGATGCAAGTGCAAGAATCAACACTCCTTCCACTTTGGGCAACAACTGGAAGTGGAGGCTTCTTCCTTCTTTTATGAGCGGGGAAAAGAGAAACGAGGCAGTATCGTATCTTTCAAATATTACGAAAACCTACGGCAGAATGTAGACGAGTTGGCACTCGTGAAGATATTATAAGGAGGCTTTTTAGCTATGAAAGAAAAAGTTGTATTGGCATATTCCGGCGGACTTGATACCACCGCGATTATCCCCTGGTTGAAAGAGAACTTCGATTACGAAGTAATTTGCTGCTGTATCGACTGTGGTCAGGGCAGCGAACTTGACGGACTTGAAGAAAGAGCAAAACTCTCAGGTGCAGAGAAGCTTTATATTGAAGACGTAACCGATGAATTCTGTGATGAATATATCGTTCCCTGCGTATGGGCTCATGCGGTATATGAAAACAAATATCTTTTAGGAACATCAATGGCACGTCCCGTTATTGCAAAGAGACTTGTAGAAATCGCAAGAAAAGAAGGCGCTACAGCAATCTGCCACGGTGCTACAGGTAAGGGTAACGACCAGATCAGATTTGAGCTTGGTATTAAAGCACTTGCTCCCGATTTAAAGATTATTGCAGCTTGGAGAAACGACAAGTGGACTCTTGATTCAAGAGAATCAGAAATTGAATATTGCCACCAGCACGGAATCAACCTTCCTTTCTCAGCTGACAACTCATATTCAAGAGACAGAAACTTATGGCACATTTCACACGAAGGTCTTGAACTCGAAGATCCCGCAAATGAGCCTAACTACGATCACCTTCTTGTACTCGGCGTAAGACCTGAGAAGGCTCCCGATGAAGGCGAATATGTATCTCTTTCATTTGAAAAGGGTATTCCCGTTGCAATCAACGGCGAAAAGAAGAAAGTTTCAGACATCATCCGTGATCTTAACAAACTCGGCGGAAAGCATGGTATCGGTATCATCGATATCGTTGAAAACCGTGTAGTTGGTATGAAGTCACGTGGTGTATACGAAACACCCGGCGGAACAATTCTTTACGAAGCACATCAGCAGCTCGAAGAATTAATCCTTGACCGTGACATTTACAGAGAAAAACAGGAAATCGGCAACAAGTTTGCACAGATCGTATATGAAGGAAAGTGGTTCTCACCTTTAAGAGAAGCATGCCAGGCATTCCTTGAGAAATCTCAGGAGCAGGTAACCGGTGAAGTTAAGATGAAACTCTACAAGGGCAACATCATCAAAGCCGGCACAACATCACCTTATTCACTTTATGATGAAGACATTGCTTCATTCACAACAGGTGACCTTTACGATCATCATGATGCTGAAGGCTTTATCAACCTCTTCGGACTTTCAACAAAGGTTCGTGCAATGAAGGCTCAGGCAAGAGAACAGAAGTAATCTTTAATACAGTTCGGGAGACACCATGGAAGATATATGGCTCATAATTTTAATATATCTGGCAGCAGTCAATCTTTTCGGACTGATTATAATGGGTGTCGATAAATCCAGAGCCAAAAGAAGGAAATGGAGAATCCCCGAGGCTACGCTTTTTCTCGTGGCGATAATCGGGGGTTCAATCGGTTCCATCGCAGGCATGTATTTATTCAGACACAAAACAAAACACTGGTATTTCGTGGTAGGAATGCCGGTGATACTTGTTTTGCAGATAATTGCGGCGCTTATAATGTATTTTGCTCCGATTAATTTAATTTTCCTGTAAAACCATAAAATCTGAAAAACGTAAACGTAAGTTATATAAAAAGTATTAACGTGTAAAAACGGAGGGATAATTTATGAACGAACAGAAATCCGGTCTTTGTACCGCATCATTGGTCCTCGGTATTATCTGCCTTGTGACAAGTTTCTTTTTTAACCTGGGATTTCTTCCCGGTGTTTTAGGTTTAATCTTTGGTATTGTTTCTCTTGCCAAGAAGAAACAGCCCAAGGGCAGAGCTAAAGGCGGTCTGATTACTTCCATTATCGGTCTTGTAATCGGATTCTTCACCGGTATCATCGGAATAGTACTTATCGTTTTCAGCGGCCTTCTTGTAGGTGGCGGAATTGCAGGTGTAAGTGCTATTTCAAATGCTGCAAAGGAAGGTGATTTTGATCAGATCGTAAATGTAATCGACAATATTCAGGATTCAAATACAATTACCAACTCAGGCGAAACCGATCTTGATACATTAAGCCAGCTTTTCAACGGAACAGATTATGAAGACCTGTTCTCGATTAATGAAAACGGCGGTTTTGATATCAACGACGGCACAGATACTGACTGGAGCGATTACCTGGACGGTTATGACTGGAGTGATTATACAGGCGATGACGGTATCAACTGGGATAATTATGACTTAGATAACGGCACAGGTGCTCCCGGAGATGCCGGTTCATATTTCATGAATCTTTCAGATGTATATTTTGAAGACCTTGAGAATTACGGATATACATATTCATACGGTGATGACGAATATGCTGTTTACACCAACAAGAACGGTGCAGAATTTGAATTCCCCGCATATGTAGTTCCCACAAGTGCATTCGGCAACAGTAACTACGATGCTTACTACAATTACATTGAAGCACTCGGAGTAGTTGATAACGAAGACGGTTACTACTATGACGATAAGCTTTACAAATGGAACAACGAATGGGACTACGCATACTGCGAAAGAGTAACAGATTACGGCAGCTATCAGAACTACGAAATCTGGCTCTTTGCATTCAGTGATTATTCAGATGATATGGTAATTCTTATCGGAAGACCCACAGATGCTCATTTCGATGATGACTTTGATCAGTTCGAAAAAACTCTGGATTACATGACATGTAACCCTACACTGTAATTAATAACACTTAAAATAGACACTATAATAAAAGACCGGTTCAATCGGTCTTTTATTAACACAGATAAACATTTGCTTTCGTCGGGGGATTATAATGCACATAGCTGTATTGGACGATAACATTGCTGACAGAAAACAAATAGAGAGACTTTTGGACAGGGAATCCGACAGAAGGATAAGCACGACCGGAAACTTGTACACCGATACTTTCGGAGCCGTGGAGGCTTTCCTTGCAGCGCCAAAGCAGTACGATTTTTTTATGATCGATATGAATGGTGAAGTCGGACAGAGTGTTGAGATTGCTCATAAAATAAGGGCTCTCGGCATAAAGGTTCCCATATGTTTTTTTAGGAGCAAGGATGAGTTTGCGGGCATAGAAAATATGCCTGCAAACGTGTTGTTTCTGGAAAAACCCGTAAAAGTGGCTGACCTTACAGCAATTATAGATAAGGTAATCGCATTATTTGCAGAGCATAAAGACGAATACAAATGTGAGGAAGAAGAGACTCCTGAAGTAAAAAAGAATGTTTTCAGAAGAATTTTCGAATACTTTTATTGATTTTATAAATTGCTTATGTTATAGTAAGCGAAATTTTTATTTTTTGAGGATGTTTGAATGAACGATTTTTTAGTTCGGGAAATGACAATTGAAGACTACGAGGGCGTTAAGAAACTCTGGCTCTCAATTAAGGGATTTGCAATCCGAAGCATCGACGACTCATATTCGGGCGTTGAGAAATTCCTTAAAAGAAATCCCGGCTGTTCGGTGGTCAGCATACTTGACGGAGAGGTTGTAGGCGCAATTCTCTGCGGACATGACGGAAGACGCGGTTGTCTCTATCATGTGTGCGTTCGTGAGGATGTCAGAATGCATGGTATCGGCAAAGCAATGGTTGTTAAATGCATGGAGAAATTAAGATCCGAAGGCATCAACAAGGTCAGCCTTATCGCATTCACCACCAACGATATCGGTAACGCGTTCTGGAAACAGGTCGGATGGACCAGGAGAGAAGATTTAAACTACTACGATTTCACATTAAACGAAGCAAATATAACAGCATTCAATAAATAAAATCAGGTGCCCGGCTCACGAAGTGTGCCCGGCTCCATAAGGAGATAGAAATGTCAGACATTAAGATTATCGAAGGCGGCGTGACCGCTGCAAAAGGCTTTAAAGCAGCATATACAGAGGCAGGAGTTAAGTACGCAAACAGAAAAGACATGGCAATGGTATTTTCTGAGACACCCTGCGTAAGCGCCGGTACTTTTACGAGCAATGTTGTAAAAGCAGCGTGTGTTCAGTGGGATATGAAGATCGTAAAATCAGACAAACCCATGCACGGAATGGTTATAAATACAGGTATCGCGAATGCATGCACAGGCAAGGAAGGATTTGATGCGTGCGAAGCTACCGCAAAGGCAATGAGCGAGAATTTAGGTGTTCCCGTTGATTCTATTGCTGTCGGCTCGACAGGCGTTATCGGTATGCAGCTTCCGGTTGACAAGCTCATAAAAGGCGTAAACGATATGTGCGGAAAGCTTGATTCTTCCAAAGAAAACGGAACCAACGCAAGTATCGCAATTATGACCACAGATACTGTTAATAAGGAGTTCGCTGTTCAGTTTGAACTTGGCGGAAAGACCGTTACACTCGGAGGTATGAGCAAAGGCTCGGGTATGATTCACCCCAACATGTGCACAATGATTGCTCTTTTAACAAGTGATATCAATATTGATAAAGCACTTATGCAGGAAGCGGTAAGCGATGTTATCGCCGATACTTTTAACATGATTTCCGTAGACGGCGACACATCCACCAACGATACATTTATTCTCATGGCAAACGGCCTTGCAGAGAATGAAAAGATTACTTCAAAGGGCGAAGATTACGAGATTTTCAAGAAAGCGCTTTTTACAGCATGCGAATATCTCGCAAGAAGAATGGCAGCAGACGGCGAAGGCGCATCAAAGCTTTTCACCGCTCATGTTGTAAACGCAAAATCCAAGGAAGACGCTAAAGTTCTTTCACGTTCGATTATTTCCTCAAACCTTTCAAAAGCCGCTATTTACGGCTGCGACGCAAACTTCGGAAGATTCTTATGCGCCATGGGTTATTCGGGCGTAGACTTCGACCAGAGTAAGGTTGAGCTTTTCTTTGAAAGCAAAGCAGGAAGACTTGAGGTCTTCAAGATGGGCGTACCTCTTGAATTTGACGAGGATTTTGCAACCAGGATAATGAAAGAAGACGAAGTCATAGTATTTGTCGATATGCACGACGGCGATGCCGAAGCAACAGCGTGGGGCTGCGACTTAACCTACGACTACGTAAAGATAAACGCAGACTACAGATCGTAATTTTGAGTAAAAAGGGCATCTGTCAGCCGGATGTCCTTTTTTAGTTGAATTGAAGTTTTATTTGTTGTAGAATAAAGAGAATATGTTTTTCTTTTAGGAGAAAAGTTTTTCCCGGGAGGCAATTGTAATGGAAAAAGACATGGAACAGTTTCTTAAAAAAGCGGGCGTGCTTGTAGAAGCTTTACCTTACATACAGAAATACAATCGTAAAATAATCGTTGTAAAATACGGAGGTTCCGCTATGACTAATGTGGAACTTCAGAAGAAAGTTATAGAGGACGTTGTTCTTTTAAAACTCGTTGGTTTTAAGCCTATCATCGTTCACGGCGGCGGCAAGGAAATCAGCAAATGGGTTGATAAAGTCGGAAAAACTCCCGAGTTTGTAAACGGCTTAAGAGTTACGGATTCCGAGACAATGGAAATCGCTGAGATGGTTTTAAACAAGGTTAACAAATCACTCGTTGCAATGGTTCAGGAGCTCGGTGTAAAAGCTGTAGGTATTTCCGGCAAAGACGGCGGTCTTTTAAGAGTTGATAAAAAGTTTGCTGACGGCAAAGACATCGGATTTGTAGGAGACATAAAAGAAGTAAATCCCAAGGTTATTTATGATCTTTTAAGCGACGATTTCCTTCCCATTGTTGCTCCCATCGGTCTTGACGATGAATTTAACACATACAATATCAATGCGGACGATGCGGCATGCGAGATTGCAAAAGCCGTTGACGCAGAAAAGCTTGCATTCCTTACCGATATCGAAGGTCTTTACAGAGACATCAACGACAAGAGTTCATTTATATCATCCATTACAGTAAGCGATGCAAAAGATTTAATCGCATCCGGAACACTCGGCGGCGGTATGCTTCCCAAACTTACCAACTGTACACAGGCTATGGAAGCAGGCGTTAACAGAGTGCATATCCTTGACGGAAGAATTCCGCACTGCCTTCTTCTTGAAATCTTTACCAAAGAAGGTATCGGAACAATGATTATGCCGGATGGCGGAGAAGAGTAATTTAGAGGAAAAAACATGCAACAGTACATAGACGAAGCTGAGAAATATCTGCTTCACACATACAACAGGTATCAGGTGGTTTTTGACCACGGCGACGGCGTTTGCCTTTATGACACCAACGGAAAAGAATATCTTGATTTTGTTTCCGGTATCGGCGTTTTTGCGCTCGGCTACAACAATAAGGAATTCAACGATGCCGTAAAAGCACAGGTCGACAAGATTTTACACACATCCAATTATTACTACAATGTTCCCGCAATCGAAGCTGCAAAGGCAGTTACCGAAGCATCGGGAATGGATAAAGTATTTTTTACGAACTCAGGCGCCGAGGCGGTAGAGGGTGCTTTGAAAGTAGCAAGAAAATACGCATATTTAAAAGACGGTAAAACAGATCATGAAATCATTGCCATGAATCATTCTTTCCATGGCAGAACTTTTGGTGCGCTTTCAGTTACAGGTACTGAGAAGTATCGTGCGCCTTTCGGTCCCATGATCGGCAACATTAAGTTCGCAGAGATTAACGATCTTGATTCCGTAAAAGCACTTGTTACAGATAAAACATGTGCGATTCTTTGTGAAACACTTCAGGGCGAGGGCGGTATCAGACCTGCCACACCCGAGTTTTTAAAAGGACTTCGTGACCTTTGTGATGAAATCGGAGCACTGCTTATTTTAGACGAAATTCAGTGCGGTATGGGACGTACGGGTTATATGTACTGCTTCCAGAAATACGGCATTAAGCCTGATGTTCTGACAACAGCTAAGGCACTCGGCTGCGGTATTCCGATGGGTGCATTCCTTATGACCAAGGAAGTTGCAGACAATTCCCTCGTTGCAGGCGATCACGGTACCACATACGGCGGCAACCCTCTTGGCGGCGCGGCATGTGCGGCAGTATTCAAACTTTACAAAGAGCTTAATATCTGCGAAAACGCTAAGACTGTCGGAGAGTATCTTTTTGAAAAACTCGAAGAAGTCAAGAACACATACAGTGAAATAGTTGATCACAGGGGAATGGGACTCATGCAGGGTCTTGAGTTTAACAAACCCGTTGGTGATATTATTAATAATGCCCTCGATAACGGACTCGTCCTTATCAACGCGGGAACTCAGATAATCAGATTTTTACCGCCGCTTATCATCACCAAAGATGATGTAGACAGGATGATAGTTATTCTAAAAGAGGCAATTGAGAATGCACATTAGAAAAAAATTGTTTTCAATTTTATCTATACTGGCAATGGTCATCATGGCTTTGTTCGGAGATTTGTTTCCCGGACATTCGCTGATTGAGCCTGAATCGGCAAGAGAAACAGACGATGTCTTGACGATCTGGTACACAGATGCATATCTTGAAGAATATATCAGAAATGCAGCTGTTGTGTATGAGGAAAAAACCGGCGTAAAGGTGGTTTCCACCAAGGTTTCCGGTCTTGAATATCTCGAACAGATTCAGAAAGCTACAATTGATGACGGTTACGGCCCGGATCTTTTCGTACTCGGCAGTGAATCACTTGAAAAAGCATATCTTTCGGGACTTTGCTATGAACTCAAGGATTCACACAGAGTGCTTAATTCTACTTATTTTCCCGAAGTGTCCTTAGATGCCATAAGTTACTCGGATTACAAGCTCGGTTATCCGCTTCTTTTTGAGTGCTCGATTTTCGTATATAACAAAACATTACTTGATCAAATTGTTGATACCTACAATGAGAATCAGGTAAATGCTACTTCGAATTACGGCGAAGGTTCTACGGAAGAAGAGGACGTGGTAATTGCGGATGCAACTCCGACCGAATTTGTGCCTGTAATTGCGGAAGAAATCCTTCCGACATCAATTGTTGAAATTACCAATTTCGCTCTTAAATACAACCTTCCCGAAGGCTGCGAATCATATTTTAAATGGTGCGTTTCGGACGTCCTTTATGATTTCTGGTTCGCGGGTGCATATCTCGATGTAGGTGGTGAAAAGGGCGATATCAGAGACGAAATCGATGTTTACAACGAAGAAAGCATGTACTGTCTGAATGTATTCCAGGATTTCAAAGAGTTCTTCTCAATGGACCTCGACAAGTACACTTATGATGATCTTTTACGAGATTTTGAAGCAGGAAAAATTCTTTTCATAACTGCGGATACAAACATAATCAACAAGCTTGAAGCTGATAAAAAAATCGAGGAAAATCCTTTTGCATACGAGTACGGTATCACCAGCATCGGTATGCTCAACGACAACTTAAAGTCCAAGGGATTATCCGTAACCAAGATTGTTTCCGTAAACGGCCTTTCCGAAAACAAGGAACTGGCTGAAGATTTTGCGAAGTTTATGTCGGTTGACTATTCGTCCAACCTTTATTCAAGAACCGGCAAGCTCGCATGCAACTATCAGAAAGAATATCAGTACCCTCAGATGGAAGATGCTGTAAGAACCTACGAAAACAGCGTTTCACTTCCCAAAATTGTGGAAACTTCCAATTACTGGGTACTTTGCGAAATGGTATATACAAAAGCCTGGGACGGCGAGGATGTAAACAAGCTCTTAAAACAGCTGTCCGGACAGGTTAAAAAGCAGATTTTCGGCATTTATGTCGAAGAAGAATATATCGAAACACCTGTGGTTTCGGAAGACTATGTTTTTGATGAATAAAATTATATAGTTTAGGCGAATAAGTCGGCTCGAGGGAGATAGGAGTTGACTTATGAAAAAGCTTTTAATTATTTTTATTCTTTCCCTTAGTCTGTTTCTTATCAGCTGTGAAAGAAGCGGACTTATGCTTTCCGAGATTCCGGAAAGTTTTCCCGAAGAAAATTTACAACTGAATACAAATGAAAACGGCGCAGGCCCTGCGCCTTCTTTTGATGCGGTAAAAGAGACTGCAGGGTGTGTGTATATCTGCGGTGCCGTAGAAAACGCAGGGATTTATGAGTTTAAAGAAGGCGCGAGGCTGTATGAGCTGATTGACGCGGCCGGAGGTCTGGATGAAGAAGCCGATGCTGATGCAGTCAATCTTGCCATGGAAGTTAAAGACGGCGAGCAGATAAGAATTCCGTATATCGGCGAGACGCTTGGAATTGTTGAAGAGAAGCTGGTTGATATTAACAAGGCAGGCGTGGAGGAACTCTGCACGATTCCCGGGATTGGCGAAGCCAGAGCAACGGCGATTATCGAATACAGGGAGGCAAGCGGCGGTTTCAAGGAGATTGAAGAACTTAAGAACATTTCGGGGATAAAAGATGCGACGTTTAACAAGATTAAGCCGTATGTTTGCGTGCGCTAAAAAGAAAATTAAACGCCCGATAATGTGGCTTGCTCTGGTGCTTACTGCTTTTATGCTTATGGCGTTAGATACTGCAGAAAGACACTTAAACATACCTCGTCATTCAACTGTGGAGGGCGAGGTATGCGGGGTTGTGGCGGATATTGAGTATAAGAATGATAAGGCGTATCTGTACCTGAAAGACGTTGAATTTGTATCGGATGAGTTAAGGGATTTTAAGGATATAAAATCCTCTTCATTTTTGTGCCGAAAAATGGGATTGGTTTGCAGTATAGACGGCGAGGCGGCAGATGTATTTATAGGCTCGAGAGTGATTGTTCATGGGAAGGTAAATGTTTACGACAGAGCCACCAATCCGGGCGAATTCGATTCACGAAGATATTATATTTCCAAAGGCTATCTGTTTAAGGCATATTCGTGCGAACTCATTTCAAGTGATCATAAAAGAAAATTGGCAGCAGACATTTCGTACAGAATCAGCGAACGTGTCGGCAGTCTTATAGATCGCAGTTTAAACGAAAAAGATGCAGGCATGATGAAAGCCGTTCTTTTGGCCGATAAAAGTGATCTTGATAAAGATACCAAGGATTTGTATAAAGACGCAGGAGCGGGGCATCTCTTGGCTATAAGCGGGCTTCATATCACTATGTTTGCAGCCCTGATTCTTTATATCTTAAAAAAGACACCGATTAACCTGAAGGCAGACTATATTATCACGATTTTGTTTTTGTACGGATACGGGTTTGTGATTGGGTTTTCAGCATCTGCTTTAAGGGCGATTGTGATGTTTACGATTATGTGCATCGGAAAAATCTTTAATAAGTCTTACGATTCTCTTACGGCGATGGCTGTGGCACTGCTTGTTACAATACTGTTCAGACCGCTGTACGTGCTTCAGACGGGTTTTTTAATGTCTTACCTGGCAATTATAGCCATAGCGGTTGTTCTGCCGATTTTCGCGATTATAGGAAAGAAGAGCGGTGCTTTGGTTTCTTCTTTTACGATGAGTACTTCAGTTTCGATGACAACGCTTCCGATGATTGTGAATTCATATTATAAAATTCCTTTGTATGCACCGCTTTTAAATATCATTCTGGTTCCGGGAATGTCGGTTCTTCTGATGCTTGGAATACTTTGCGTTTGTATGAGAGCCGTTATTGAGAGTGCGGTTTTTATCAATGCCTGTAAACTGCTTTTTGCGTGGTCTTTTATTTCGAAAAATGTATATGTTTTTCTGCTGGAGGGGAAGTTCAATGTTTTTGCGATTGGAATACATCTTTTCCTGGAGATTTACGAGTGGCTTATGAATATCGAACTGTCCTGGCCGAGGGCGATTATAACTACGGGTGCCAGAGGTTTATTCAGGTGCCTTTTATACGAATTCATACTGCTTGCGAGTGCGGTGATTATAAGAAAAATAAAGCTGGCTTTGTGGCGAAAAGACAAGCTTATCAACAATCGCATAAGGCTGCATCCTTCATACAATCCGACGAAGGAAATTCGTGATATCAGGAGGAAAAGAGTGGTTTTTACGATTGTTTCGACAGCAGTACTGATACTTAATATTGCGAGTTTTCTGGTTTACTGGAGGAAGGATAAGATTGAATTTTTAGATGTCGGCCAGGGACTATGTGCATGCATTCAGTATAAGGGAAAAGTTTACTGCTATGACGGCGGTTCGACGGACAGGAAGAATGTCGATGAATATGTTTTATCGCCGTATTTTGCATATTACGGAATTGAGAGCGTGGACGCATGGTTTATATCGCATGAAGATGCGGACCATACGAGCGGAATTAAAGGCTTATTGGAAGATAACGGCAGGGGAAGTATTGAAATAAAAGAGATTATTATTCCAAGAGTCTTGGAGGAGCAGTTTTCAACGATTACATCTGATGCAGAAGATGCAGGCACGGAAGTTATTTATTCAAAAGCCGGAGATGTCTTTTCATCTGACGACGGAATCAGTTTTACGGTTTTATCACCCGAAGAAGACTTTGTTTCTGACGATTCCAACGCATGCTCACTTGTGGTTTATATGCAGGCAGCAGATACTGATGTTTTGTTTATGGGCGATGCTGATGTGATGGCAGAAGAGAAGGTTTTATCTTTTATGAGCGAACCGATTGATATCCTTCAGGTCGCTCATCACGGCTCCGCCAACAACACCAACAGCGAATACTTTCTCCGAACTCTAAATCCCCGCATCTCCGTCATATCCTGTGGCTTCAACAACATCTACGGCCACCCTCACAGGGAAACGCTTGAACGATTAAACGCGTTAAACACTAATGTTTTTAGAACCGACCAATCGGGGACGGTTCTATTTTGGCTTTTTTGACCAATTGGGGACGGTTCCATTTTGGCTTTTTTTACCAGCTGGGGACACATCTCATAAAAGAAATTAATAGGAGGAATATATATAATGCCTAGAATAGCAAGAAAAAAATCATTTTCGGGATATTATCATGTGATAATCCGAGGAACAAATAGGAAAACGATTTTCAGAGAAACGAAAGATTATGAAGCATTTCTAAAAAGAACAAAAAAGTATAAAGAGGAAGATAATGTGGATATCTGCGCTTATTGTCTGATGAGCAATCATGTTCATTTTCTTATCCACGCAGAATTAGAGAATCTTACGCTTTTTATGAGAAGGATGGGAATAAGTTATTCGGCATATTTTAATAAAAAATACGAATGCTCTGGTCATTTATTTCAGGACAGATTCAAAAGCGAAGTAATCGAAGACGAGAAATATTTTTTGACAGCATATAGATATATTTTAAGGAATCCGACAAAGGCTGGAATCTGCGACCCCGAGGAATACAATTGGAGCAGTTTGTATGAGCTTAATTATGACAGGGGCATTACGGACTTTAGCTTCATTAATCAGTATGTTGAAAAAGACGATTTTATGAAGTTTATAGGCGAAGAAAACGATGATTTGGTTATGGAATATGACACATGTAAAAAAGACGATGACTGGGCTAAAGAAGTATTAAAAAAGGTGTTGGATGAACGCGGCGAGACCGCTTTGAACATGTTTGATAAGAATGACAGGAATGAGATAATCTCTTGCCTCGTAAAAGAAGGCCTTACAATATCCCAGATTTCGAGGGTTACTGAGATTTCTCGTAGCGTCATTCGAAGAACTATAAAAAAATGAGCCATTCGGGGACGGTTCTAAAATGGTAAAAAAGGCCAAAATAGAACCGTCCCCATGTGGTAAAAAAGGCCAAAACAGAACCGTCCCCAATTGGTCGTTTTTGGCTCGTGCAATACCCGAAGAAATAATGTATAATGTTTTCGTATGGTTTTAAGTAAGGAAACGGAATGAAAACAATCAATGAGCATATAAAACAGAATAGTTTTGTTCATGTGTACCTCTTGTACGGCAGGGAACAGCAGGTTATCAAAATCTACAGAAACAGACTGCTCAAAGCACTGCTCGGAACCGATTCACTCGAGGAACTTAAACAGGATATGAACTTTTCGCTTTTCGTAGGAACACCGTTTGATGCAACGGCGGTAATCGAATTAGCGTCAAGTTATCCTTTCTTTGCGGAAAAAAGAGTCATTCTGATTGAAAACAGCAAAGCATTTTCTTCCGAAAACAAACCACTTGCAAACTGCCTTAAGAACTTACCCGAGACAACTTACATCATATTCACCGAAGAAGAAATCTCCAGTAAAAAAGGCCTCTTCGAGACCATAAAAGAAGTCGGATATGTGGCCGAAATTAACGAGCAGCCGCAGGGATATATTGAAAACTGGATCATAAAAGAATTATCCAACTCCGGTAAAAGAATATCCAGAACCGCACTCGAGACACTCCTTAACCGCACAGGCATGGATCTGATGCGAATCAAAAATGAACTTGATAAAATAATCGCGTACAAAGGCGAAGATACAGATATCAAAGTCGATGACATCCTTGCACTTGTCAGCGAAAACCCGCAGGAACAGGTATTCAAACTGGTTGACGCAATGTCAGACAAGAAGGTTGATCAGGCGATGAAATATTACATCGACATGCTCGAACTCAAGGTCAGCCCGCAAACAATCTTAAGACTCATCGAAAGACAGATGCGAATCCTCTACCAGGTAAAGGATATGCGCGACAAAGGCTTCGACCCTTATTCCATCGGCGGCAGTGTAAAAGAAATAAAAAACCCGAAATTCGCCAATAAATACGTTAACCAGGCAGCGAAGTTTTCTATGAAAGAAATCGCTGACTGTATGGCTGACTGCGTAGATTTAACACTCAAATCGCGAACCGGTGCACTCACAGACAGAATGGCCGTCGAGCTTATTATCGTAAAATACTCACAGCGCAACAAAGCAAAATAAAACACCCGGAGTTTAAACATAATGAAAAAGTGGCTTGGCCTGATAATGCTTTTTATGACGGCATTTATCTGGGGTACCGCATTCGTGGCCCAGAGCGTCGGAATGGATTATGTAGGACCGTTTACATTTAATTTTTCAAGATATATCGTTGGTTCTTTGGTTTTGATTCCTTTCGTGATTTTTAATTTCTCACGAGGAAAAAAGAAAGCAGAAACCGAAGAAACATCCTCAAAAAAAGGCCTTTTCGGCAGTTATACGAAAGCAACTATATTCGGCGGAATCGTCTGCGGCATTCTTTTATGCGTGGCCAGCAGTTTGCAGCAGTTTGGAATCCTTTATTCCAAAGCGGTCGGCAAAGCCGGATTTTTAACAGCGCTTTACATCATAATGGTTCCTGTTTTGGGAATCTTTTTCGGAAAGAAAACCAAAGCGCTCATCTGGATTTGCGTAGCACTTGCAACTCTCGGATTATATCTTCTCTGTGTAAAAGAAGGCTTACGATTTGAAATCGGTGATATTTTCCTGATTTTATGTGCGCTGGTATTTTCTTTTCACATCATGTTTATCGATTTCGTTTCACCTAAAGGTGACGGCGTCACAATATCATGCATTCAGTTCGCGGTTTCCGGTATTCTTTGCCTCATTTGCGCACTGTTTACCGAAAAAATAGTATTCACGGAAATTCTTAAAGGATACATTCCAATCCTTTATGCAG
>JAFYHV010000104.1 GCA_017538995.1 Lachnospiraceae bacterium
AAAATCTTCCTTTCTAAAAATATTTATAGTTCTTTTTAAAATATTTCCGTTTAACAAAAATTTTTATAAAACCACCATATTCAATATTATCATAAAAATCATAAATAGGGTGCTTTTTGATATTAAAATATGGTAAAATCATTATGTTTGAAATTGTTTTAAATAGTAATTTTAAGGGGACAGCATGAAAAGTAAAAAAAGAGAACTTGAATATGCGCGCAATCATTTTAATGAAATACATCATACGACATTAAACCCCGAAGGACCGGGTGTTGTTCGTATACATCTGATTCCGCCCAAGGTTGAGGACGATTATATCGGACCGAGTATTGCCATCATCAACGGACAGGATATTATTCCGGTTAATGTGGCATGGAGTATTCTTTTAACAGAGTTTATCGAAGAAACCAACCTTTATAACGGCCGCGAAATCAACGAGGAAGATTTCAAGAATATCATCAACAACACCTGTGCAAAAACAGGCAAGGTTTATCCGATGATTCCGAAATCCGTATTCAAAAAGGACCTTTTCAGAATGATGAACACCTTTAAGCAGGTGGCTTATCGTGAACCGGTTGACGAAGAAATCGGTTACATGAGCATCGGCGATTATGCTCCTTTTATGAAGGCTCCTCATCGTATGGACCTTATGGTTTCCGCTATGGAAAAAGATGGCAAATGGAACTGTAACCAGCGCTGCATTCACTGCTACGCCGCAGGCCAGAAAAATGCCAACGAGCAGGAACTTTCTACAGAAAAATGGAAAGAGATTATTTACAAATGTCGTGAAATAGGTATTCCCCAGCTGACCTTTACCGGCGGCGAACCTACAATGAGAAAAGACCTTATTGAACTCATTGACAGTGCAAGATGGTTTGTGACCAGACTTAACACCAACGGCGTTCTTTTGACGGAGGAATACTGCAACAGATTAAAAGAAGTGTCTCTTGACAGCATGCAGATAACCTTTTATTCATATGACGAAAAGATTCACAACGAACTTGTCGGCGCTGACAATTATTCAAAAACCGTTGCGGGAATCAAAAATGCTCTTAAAGCAGGCATCAGTGTGAGCATCAATACACCGCTTTGCACGACAAACCGCGAGTACAAAAAGACTCTTGAATTCCTACACGAACTCGGAGTTTTATATGTAACCTGTTCGGGTCTTATCACTACGGGCAATGCAGAAAAAGAAAGATCCGAAAAGCTTCAGCTTGAAACCGAAGAGATAAAATCCATCCTAAAAGAAGCAGTTGAATACTGCGCAGAGAACGGAATGGAGATTAGCTTCACATCACCCGGATGGGTTGAAAATGAATTCTGCGACGAGCTTAACATCAATCCTCCCACATGCGGAGCATGCCTTTCAAATATGGCAATCACTCCTTCAGGAAAAGTCGTTCCCTGCCAGAGCTGGCTATCAGATGATGCGCTCGGCGATTTCTTAACCGACTCATGGGAAGAAATCTGGAATAGCGAAAAGTGCAAAGAAAGAAGAAACTACTCCGCCAAGATGGAAGGCAAATGTCCTTTAAGAAAAGGCTGCGGTAACTGCTCCGAGATGGGAAGCGCAGAAGATGAGGATAAGGAGGAGAGCACTAATGAATAAGAAACATTCTTTTTTATCCTCGGTCCTTACAAAATTGGTTTTATCTCTTTTAGTAGTTCTGACCATAGGATTGTTTTTACCCATCCACTCTCAGGCAAAGGATCTGGATGAAATCATAAACTATAAAATTAAAGTCGATGTCAACGAAGATGCCACACTTCACATGGTATATCACATTGACTGGAAAGTACTTGATTCAACGAGTGAAGGACCTCTTTCGTGGGTACTCATCGGAATTCCGAACAATAAGTACAAGAGTTACAAAGCTCTTTCAACCAGTATAAAGAGCATGTCCTATTCGAGCAATGACGGAGCGCTTAAGATTACTCTCGACAGAAACTATAAAGCGGGAGAAATCGTTCCCATCGAATTCGAACTGGTTCAGGACTATATGTATCAGATGGACCATTTAACCGAGGGCGAAACGGTTTATGAATTCACTCCCGGCTGGTTTGACGATATAAGAGTCGACAACCTCGAAATTTACTGGAATGCCGACAAAGCAATATCGCATTCTCCGTCAAGTGAAATGGTGGAAAATTATTATGCATGGCAGACTTCATTGGGAAAAGGTCAGAAATATAAAGTCAGCGTAACTTATCCTAACGATGCTTATAAGTTTGACACGTCCAAAAAGATAAAGCAGAGCAATCCTAAATTAAAACAGCTTTCTTCGGCCTGCTGTCCATTGTTTATAGTGCTGATGTTTTTCTTTGGTACGTTCGGACTTTATTATCTCTTCAGTTTTCTCGGATGGGTTTCCAGCTCCGGATTTAAAGGAACTTCTAAAAAAGTTGTTCGTACTGTTGTCGAGTACATGACCAACTGCCCTAACTGCGGGGCTCCCCGTCAGGAAGGCAAAGAGGCCTGCGCTTACTGCGGTACCAACATGATTAAATCAAAGACCAAGATTGAAGAAGAAAAGATTCCGAAGAAATTCTCCGAATACAAGGACGAAATTCTTGAAAATAAAGAAAACGGTACTTACAAACTTAAAAATTCACCTAATACATACGTTCATGTATCGACAATCGTTGTTCCTCACAGCACATCGTTTAGGTCATACATGAAAGCTCAGAATGCGTCCCGTGGCGGCGGCTCCAGAGGCGGTGGCTGCGCACATTCTTCATGTGCCTGCGCCTGTGCGTGTGCCTGCGCTTGTGCGGGCGGCGGAAGAGCCGGCTGTACGGCAAAGGATTTCTACAAAACTAACCTTAAGCTTAAATACTTTAAGAAGAATAAAAAAGAAAAATAAAACTAATCCTCACGAAACAAAAAGTTTTGTGAGGATTTTTTATATCACTTGACAATATGGGATATATCCCCTAAAATCAAAGTAAGAAGGAGATATTTATGCCGACTATTTGCAGTTTCAGAGGAATTATTATAGTAATGTATTTTAGAAAAAAAGAACATAATCCTCCCCATATCCATGCAATTACGCAGGATTTTGATGCACCTTTTTCAATTGAAACAGGTGAAATAATGGATGGATTCTTTCCTCCGAAATCAACAGAACTGGTTAAACAGTTTATAGCTAAATACAGAACAGAACTATTGCAAATGTGGGAAACAGAACAGTATCATAAATTATCACCTTTAGAATAGGAGTCAGATATGTTTCATAAAGCCGTAGATTGTAGATTCAAAGAAAACTGTATAGTGGAAGTTACGTTCCAGGATGGAAAAGTAAAAGAATATTGCCTGAAAGATATGTTTGATCAGTATCCTATCATGAAAGCATTGCAGAACAGAGAATTGTTCAATTCC
This sequence comes from Lachnospiraceae bacterium, assembly GCA_017538995.1. Taxonomy (GTDB): domain Bacteria; phylum Bacillota; class Clostridia; order Lachnospirales; family Lachnospiraceae; genus UBA3766. The sequence continues at coordinate 3,383 of JAFYHV010000104.1, forward strand.
GGAAAACTGGTTGGAAATTATGGAATTATTTGGAATGATGATATTGATCTTGAAGTTGAAACCGTATATGAATGCGGAGTTACTGTCAGAACGGAAAAGGTTTCGTATCATATAGATCTTGGCAATTCATTCAAAAATGCAAGAGCTGAATTAGGAATATCTCAAAAAGAACTTTCAAATAAAACCGGAATTGACCAGTCGGATATATCCAAAATAGAATGCGGAGCCGGTAATCCCTCCCTGGACACGTTGGTTTGTTTGGCGGAAGCTCTGAATACAGACATTAAGATTACATTAGAAAAAAAATCCTCATAAAAGATTTATTATAATCAAAACCTACACCTTCAAATGTAAAAAAGCATTTGGAGGTGTTTTTTATTGAAACATTAAAGTTAGGGTTGACAAACCAAATTTTAGGGGCTATTATAATAAACGATTAAGCAATCGTTTAATTGTTGTCAAAACCCTAACGCTCTAAAAAGAGAAAATACATTTTCTCCTCAAGAAGAATAACGCATTTTAATTTGCTATTTTAGCAAAATAAAAACATTTAACCTACGACATTTTGAATTGAGAGCCCTGCGTGGGACGGCTTATGATAAAAATACAATTAAGCGAGCGTTTAATGAAAAAGAGCATCTTTTAAGGAGGACGATATGTCTGAACAGGAAAGAAAATTTTTGGAAATAGTTGATTTAAAGAAAGGCTTCGGAAGCGGAGATACAAGGCAGGAAGTACTAAAAGGCATGAACTTTACGGTATCAAAAGGCGAGTTCTGCGTACTTCTTGGACCGTCGGGCAGCGGAAAGTCCACACTGCTTAATATCATCGGCGGAATCGACAATCCGGACTCGGGATACATCTCGATAAACGGTGACAAGCTTCGCGACATGGGCGAAAAAGGCCTTACAAAATACAGAAGAAAACATCTCGGATATGTGTTCCAGATGTACAACCTCATTCCCAATCTTAACGTCAAAGAAAACATTGAAGTCGGTGCATATCTTTCCGACAACCCCCTCGAAATAGACGATTTACTTCATACCCTCGGTCTTTACGATCACAGATACAAACTTCCGAACCAGCTCTCCGGCGGACAGCAGCAGAGAGTTTCAATCGGACGCGCCATTGTAAAGAACCCTGACATTTTACTCTGCGACGAGCCCACAGGTGCGCTTGATTACAACACATCCAAAGAAATCTTGAAACTCATCGAAGACGTAAACAAAAAATACGGCAACACAATCATCATGGTTACCCACAACGAGGAAATCAGAAAGATGGCCGATCACGTTATCAAGTTAAGAGACGGACAGGTCCGCCACAACGACATGAACGAAAACAAGATCTCCGCAACGGAGCTTGACTGGTAAAAGGAAAGAGTTATGAAAGAAAAGAAAAAGAGAAAAATCATAAATCCCCTCATAAAAAGAGTTCCCAAGGAACTGCTCGGGGAATGGAGAAAATACCTCGTAATATTCTTACTTCTCTCCCTGACCATCGGATTTGTTTCGGGAATGTATGTGGCCAACCACAGTATGCTGATTTCAATAGCAAACGCAAACCGCGACAACAAACTTGAAGACGGCCACTTTGAACTTGAAGAAAAGGCAAGTGACGAATTCATAAAAGCCATCGAGTCCGGTGAGAAGATAGATTTACGGGCATACTTCATCGATGAGGCACATAAGGAAATCGATGAAAAGATTGAGGAGGAAGCTCCCAAGACCTTAAAAGAAGAAGTAGAAAAAGAAGTTAGAAAAACCGTAAAAGAAGAAATAACCAAGAACGTTACGGATGCGGTAAACGAAGCACTTGCGCCTTACGCTGATTTTATGAGCGAAGAGGAAAAACAGGATAAGATAGACGAGGCTGTTACGCAGGCACTTGAAGAAAATTACGAAAAAACCGTAAAAGAAGTTCTTCCCGACGCAATTGACGAAGCTTTGAAGTCTAAAGAATACTTAGACGAAAAAGAAAAGGCCAGAACGGAAGCGTACGAAGAAGCCGAGGACGAAATCAACGAGGAGTTTGACAAGCAGGACGCGAAAAAGTCCAAAGCAACACTTGAAGCCGAGAAGAATTTCAAGGCAACACCGGTAGTCTTATATGAAAACTTTTATAAGGACGTTACCGAAGACAACGACCTTGACGGCAACTCAGACGGAAAGGTCAGAATCTACGCATATGAAGACTACATCAATATGGCGAGCTTTAATGAGGGCAGGAAACCTGAGACAGAAGACGAAATCGCCATCGACAGAATGCATGCGGACAATAACGACCTTAAAGTCGGTGACAAAATAAACGTCGGCGGCAGAGAATACACCATCACCGGATTGCTTTCGTATGTAAACTATGCAACTCTTTATGAAAAGAACACGGACTTTATGTTTGATGCAATAAGTTTTGACGTTGCAATGGTAACGCCCGAAGCATGGGAAAACACCAAAGGCAACATCCATTACACATATGCGTTCAAGTACGTTGATTCTTTTGAAAACGAAAGCGAACAGAAAAAAATGTCAGACGATTTTTTGTCCGCACTCATCACTCAGAGTATAAAAGAAGAAAACGATTTGACGGATTATGTTCCCGAATATGCCAACCAGGCGGTTCATTTCGCACCCGACGATATGGGTTCAGATAAGGAGATAGGCGGCGTGCTTCTCTACATTCTGGTTTTCGTTCTTAGTTTTGTATTTGCACTGACCATCATGTCAACGATTACCAAAGAATCGACGGTTATCGGAACGCTCAGGGCTTCGGGCTACACCAAGGGCGAACTGATAATACATTATATGGCAACGCCTGTTTTCGTAACACTTTTCGCGGCGCTTGTCGGAAACATCCTCGGCTATACGGTTCTTAAAAACACTGTGGTCAGCATGTATTTTAACAGCTACAGCCTTCCCGCATACAAAACATACTGGTATTATGAGGCATTCGTAAAAACAACGGTCATTCCGGTAATCCTTATGATCCTTATAAACTTCGTGACGGTTGCGTATATGTTAAGACTCTCGCCCCTTAGGTTTATTAGAAAAGATTTAAAAACCACCAGGAGGAAAAAAGCCATCCGACTTCCGAGATTTAAGTTTTTAAGAAGATTCAGATTAAGAATTCTTTTACAGAACATTCCAAATTATATGGTCCTTTTCGTTGGCATTTACTTCGTTGTATTCTTAATGACCTTTGCGTTCGGCCTTCCGACCACACTTGATAATTACCAGAAGCATGCGACCGACGATATGTTTGCGAAGTATCAGTATGTTTTAAAAACAAACGAAGACGATGACGGAAACAAAATTACAACATCAGTCATCGATGCGGAAAAGTTCAGTATGGCAACCTTATACACGACTGACGGAATACGCGTAAACGAACCCATCGGTATTTACGGTCTTGAGGCCGACAATGAATACATTCCGCTTAACAACAAAGTTTCGGGAAACGATGTATTGATTTCAAGTTCCTACGCAGATAAGTTTGGGTTAAAAGAAGGAGATGCAGTTACCCTAAAAGAAAGATACAATGACAACGAGTATACTTTTAAGATTGTCGGAATATATGATTATATCAGCGGACTCGGAATCTTTATGTCGCTTGACGACTTTAACGAAACATTCGGAAATCCCGAAGGTTCGTTTAACGGATTTTTGTCAAACGAAGAAATAAAAGATATCGATCCGGATTATATCGCAATGACAATCACCGAAGACGATATCATGAAAGTATCAAATCAGCTCAACCACTCTATGGGCAACTATATGAATTATTTCAAAGTCATCTGCCTTGTGTTTGCATTTATCCTGATTTACCTTTTAACCAAGGTTATAATCGAGAAAAACGAAAATGCCATTTCGATGGTAAAAATCCTCGGATATTACAACGGTGAAATCGCAGGGCTGTATCTTTTAACCACGACATGGGTTGTGATTTTATCGAGCATAGCATCAGCATTTTTAGCAGCCAAGTCGCTTGTGCTTGTATGGAATATTATCCTTTACAGAATGGACGGCTGGCTTCCCGCATACGTTCCTCTTTCAAGCTACGTAATGATAGTTTTGATGGTTATCGCCGCATACTTACTCGTAATGATTATCGATTACAGACGAATCAAGAGAGTTCCGATGGATCAGGCGCTTAAAAATGCGGAATAGCTCATAAAAGAAAAAACAGGCTTTATTTTGTCGATAGTTTAAATGCAGTTAATCTGTATTTTTACAAAATAATATATGGTAAATTATAAGCATAGTTACGAAAGCGGCTATGCTTATTTTTTATGCTCAATACGGAGGTTTACATGGTTACAGCTCAAAACCCGATTATGCCGGGATTTTATCCCGATCCTTCCATCTGTGCGGTGGGAGAAGATTACTATCTTTGCAATTCAACTTTTTCGTATGTTCCCGGTCTTTCCCTTATGCACAGTAAAGACCTGGCACACTGGGAGCAGATTGGCAATGTCCTTACAAGACATTCGCAGATTCCTCTTGAAGGAGCAGATCATTCCCAGGGTCTTTTCGCTCCTACGATCAGATATAATAACGGTATCTTTTATGTTATATGCACAAACGTTACTCACGGCGGAAACTTCATCGTAACAGCAGAAAATCCCGAAGGTCCCTGGTCAGAGCCTCATTATCTCGAGGATGCTGACGGAATAGACCCTTCGCTTTTCTTTGACGAGGACGGAAAGTGCTATTACATCGGCACCCATCCCAATCCCGACGGAGGTGCCAAGTACAACGGAGACTGGTACATTTACATCGCCGAAGTTGATCTTGAAAACTGGAAAATCGGCGAGAAGAAGGACGTTTGGAACGGCGCACTCAAAGGCTGTATCTGGCCCGAAGGTCCGCATATTTATAAAGAAAACGGTTATTACTACATCATGCACGCGGAAGGCGGCACAGGTCCCGAGCACTCCGTTATGATCTGTCGAAGCAAGGACATCTGGGGTCCTTACGTGGGCAATCCCAAGAACCCTATCCTTACACACAGACACCTCGGCAAAGA
>JAFYHV010000016.1 GCA_017538995.1 Lachnospiraceae bacterium
CCTCAGTCTTTTCTATAGTAACATCTTCGATGGTTGTTTCTTTAGAGGATGTACAACCTACAATTAATACTGAAGAAATAACCAAGATTAATGTTAAAAATCGTTTTTTTATCATAAATCCTCCTTAATGCATTTTTTATTTCGGAAAATCAACCCGTGAGGATTCTCTCCCTCGCGGGCTGATTCCTTGCGTATGAGGGCCATACGCGATCCCTTCATTCCTCCGGCTTGCGTGCCGTATATATTATATAGTCCTTGCGGACGAGTAGGGGAAAAAACGCACTAAATTTAGTGCGCTTTTTTAATTATTTAATTGTAATTAACGCATATGTTTCTCTCAAAACATATGTGCCTGAAGGAAGAGAAGATAAATCGCAATTATCATATCTATATTCATCGCCTGTAGTATTAATAATAATAGGAGCACCTTTTATCTGATAATATCTACAATCGGCAACTACTGGTACTTCATATATAACATTGCCGTCTATGTCGAATCCGCAATAAGATAATTCTTCATTCTTATCCAGTCCACAAAGTCCTTTTCTCTCTCCATTCTTCCCTACACATCCTGCACTCACGGCCTCAGATTCATCAATCGAAACTACTTCTGAATTAGAATAATCTGTGACGAAATTGATAATATTTTCTTTATCACGATAAGCGGGGATGCCATACCCAACAAATTCAACCGGCTGAAAAGTCAGTGTTTCACGCGTAGTACTAAAATTATCTCCCTTTTTATAAACTGGCGGGGTAAAATCTCCAAGTGTAAATATAGTTTCTTCATCACGACCACAGTAGCAATATAAAAGGGTAGTATTTAAGTCTACTCTCTTCCATCCAATGCCGGAAGAATCATACGCACCAACATCTGTCCCCTCATCAATAGGATAATATTTTCCATCGCTCTCAATATAGCTAACGCCAGAAGAAGCATACATATTTATCCATTCTTCAGAAACTTCAGTTTTGTACGATGTGTCTTCCTTCTGACATCCGATAAACATTCCAGTAAACATTAAAGTGACAAATAAAAATAATACATTGATTCTCTTCATATCGTTCTTCCTCCATTTTCCATCGGAAAATCAACCCGTGAGGATTCTCTCCCTCGCGGGCTGATTCCTTGCGTATGAGGGCCATACGCGATCCCTTCAAAGTATTCTTTAACTCTGGAGCGGCATTTTAATTGCTTTTTTAGCAAAAAAATACCGCATAAGCCAAAATAATAATCAGTAATATACTATATATTTTATTGATTTCGTATAAAATTTACCGCTAAAAGCACCTATTATTTTTCTGTTTCCAATGCTTCCATAAAATCATTATAAACATCTCATACAGAAAACACAACTTTAAAAACAATGCGTAAACATAGGCAACATAAACTCAATTCACGCGCTCTTTTTGTTTGGCGTTGCGGCTATTTTTTTGCTAAAAAAGCAATTAAAATGCCACTCCAGATTCTCTTAAATAAATACCCTACTGTTTTCCACAAATTTGATGATAGTATTTCCTTTTCCATTTTGATAATATTTTTTTAGGAGAAAAATTATGGCAAAATGCGAAGTCTGTTTCAGACACTGTGAAATTAAAGAAGGCGGCCTCGGCTTTTGCGGAGCACGGACCATAAAAGAAGGAAAAGTTGTCGCTGAAAACTACGGTAAAATCACCGGCATAGCCTTAGACCCTATTGAGAAAAAACCTCTTAAAAGGTTTCATCCCGGGAAAAACATTCTTTCCGTCGGAAGCTACGGATGTAATCTGCGCTGCCCTTTCTGCCAGAATTCCGACATCTCCTGGGGTGCGGATATTGCGGATTGGAAATATCAGGCTAAAGAAATCACTCCCGAAAAATTAGTCGAACTGGCACTCTCGATGAAGGCACGCGACAATATCGGTATTGCTTTTACTTACAATGAGCCTTTAATCGGTTACGAATTTGTACGCGATACTGCAAAACTTTCTCACGAAGCCGGTCTTTTAAATGTTTTGGTCACAAACGGAACTGCGGAGCTTTCTGTTTTACGAGAGCTTGAACCATATATTGATGCAATGAATATCGATTTAAAGGGATTTACCGCGGATTATTATAAAAAGACTCTGGGCGGAGATTTGGAAATGACGAAACGCTTCATCGAAGAAGCCGTGAAATTCTGCCATGTCGAGCTCACCACTTTAATTGTTCCGGGCGAAAATGATACCGAAGACGAAATGCGTCAGCTCAGTTCATGGATTCGTTCCTTAAAAGATTCATCAGGCAACGAAATCGGAAAGAGCATTCCCTTACACATCTCCCGCTTCTTCCCGCGTTTTCATATGCGCGATAAAGCACCCACGGATGTTTCCCTTGTGTACCGACTGGCTGACGTGGCAAGAGAAAATCTCGATTATGTTTATACGGGAAACTGCTAAACTCTTTTATTTGTTTCCTTTTTATGTTATATTCTCTTAGTACTTTTCAGAAAAAGGAAGATTTATGAGACTTAAAAACGTACCCGGCTCAAAAGAATATATTGCTGCGAGCAACTTTGTAATACATGACGAAACCGAAAGAAAAGGAAAGGTCCGCGAGTACTTTTCAAACGACAAACCCATACAGATTGAAATCGGAATGGGCAAAGGTCAGTTCATCTACGAGATGGCAAAGCAAAATCCTGATATCATTTATGTCGGAATAGAGAAATATTCATCGGTTCTTTTACGAGCTATTCAGAAAATGGAAGAAGAACCGCTGCCCAATCTCATTTTTATCAGAATGGATGCGGAAGATATCACGGACGTGTTCGATACAGGCGAAGTCGATAAGATTTATCTTAATTTCTCGGACCCCTGGCCCAAGGACAGACATGCTAAAAGAAGACTCGAAAGCAGGCAGTTTTTAAAACGCTACGAAACCATCCTAAAAGATTCAGGTTTCATCGAATTTAAAACCGACAACAACGACCTGTTCGATTTTGCACTCGAAGAAGTCGAAGCTGCCGGCTGGAAAATGATTGCATTCACCAGAGATCTTCATGCAGATGAAAAACTCTGTGCGGGAAACATTATGACCGAGTACGAAGCGAAGTTCTCGGCTATGGGAAATCCCATTAATAAATACATTATACAGAAGCCATAAAAAAGAGCCGGGATTTATCTCCCGGCTTAAATTTATTTCATCTTAAAAATCATGGTCAGATCATCAGTCATCTGTATTGTCAGAATATCGCCGTTGATGGTCGCTGTGCTCATCCGGACTTTATTCGGACCGCTTGCGTTATCCCAGTAAAGTTCGTATATATCACCGTTTTTTACGACCGTTCCTGTATGATCTTTTCCGCTCATGGAAAATGTGAAGGTGTTGCCATCCGAATCAAATTCCGGAATCTTGGTTCCGCTTACCTTATCCCATACTCCCCAAAATCCGGTGAAACTTGTAGTTGTATTGTTAAGCGTGGACGAAACCACTTTCCATCTTGCGGTAATCGGGTCTCTTCCTGCATTATAGCCACAAGCACAAAGGCTAAATACCATAAAAAACACAAGAATAACACTTATA
>JAFYHV010000105.1 GCA_017538995.1 Lachnospiraceae bacterium
AGAGTTTGAACTTACGGGCGATGACGAAGTGGATGAAATGGATTTTAACCGAGGACTAAAACTCGCCAGAATGACCAGCCCCATGGTGTCATGCGTTGATATAACCATAGTAGATAAAAACACATATAAAATCAGTTATTTCCCCGTACTTTCAGAAGACCATACCGAGCTTTACGAAAGCGATACCGATATGGCGGATGTGGAAAGAAAATTCACCGCATTCGAGGAATATGTTACCAAGGCAATCAACAACAATATAACTGCAGACGACGATTATATGACACGTGCTGAGAAGATATATAAATTCCTTATGGACGATATCGAAATCGAGAACGATAAAGAGATGCTTGAACAGGTAGTTAATATAAATCCTTTTCAGCTGATGCTTGAATTTTATGATACAGATATTATTGATGTTCCGGAAACCAAAAAACTGGACCAATGGCAGTTTGTAAAGCTTTACGATTTCTTTTTAACACAGCTAAATGTTAAGCACTATGTGATTTCTGCCGGGGGCAAATTGGTTGATAAATCCTATGAGTCGATAAATGAGGTCTTTGAAATAACGAATGGCGAATGGGCATGGATAATAATCACGGACGAAAATGATAACAATTATATCTGTGATATTTTAATGGATAAAATGGTGCTTGATGAACAGAGAAAATCGCAAGAGGATTACGAATCGGATATGCTTTACTTCGGAATCAGTGACAAAACAAGAAAGGAATCCATTGATATTATGGGCAGAATTTACGGTTTGACAATGGATGCAACCAAAAATGAATCCGGAACAAACATACCTCAGTGTAAGGAAGACTACAAAAAGTAGGCCAATTGGGGACGGTTCTATTTTGGCCTTTTTTACCAGGTGGGGACACATCTTGCTTTAGTGAAATGAAACGTCAAATGAAACAAAAGGTATCGGGCTTAAACCCGATACCTTTTAAATTATATTGACAATATCTTATTATAGGGGTAAATTTCAGTTGCTTACAATTTGTAAGCAGTTGAATTTAATGTACCGAGCGATAGCTCAGCAGTTATTCATTTAAAAATTTCTTACATTTTGTAAAATATACTTGACATTATGTCAGAATAGGGTTACTATATGCTCAAGTCGACGAGCATATAGTTTTTTTATGCATTTTATTTAGCATCCTAGGTTAACACTTGAATTAATTACAGGAGAACCAACATGAAAAAGAAAATACCATACATTATAGCCATGATACTTATGATTCCGTTCTTTGTGCTTGCAGCCCTTTCGCTGGGCTCGCAGGGAAGCGGAAACGGCGGAAAAGAGATAGTAAACACGAATATGTCGTGGACGGTCGTAAAAGAAGACGGCGTACTAGACAACAATGAAGGAATGCCGGTAGAAGTAAACATCGAAAAGGACGGCAGATACAGCCTGTCATTTTCTTGGGACGTTGAAGAACCCGGATTTCTTACAGCCATAACCATCACAGACGAAAACGGCAAATGCGTTTACTGCGACACAGCATTCCAGGTACAGATATCCAACAAGCCCATAACCCTTAAGCAGGGCAAATACTCAATCAACACAGTATTCCTTGCGACAGAAGATGAATACCGCAAGCTTAACGCAGAGAATAAAATGATCACAGATCAGAAAGCAATCGAAGATTACATTTCCGCTGTCGGCTTCGATACATTTGCCAAAGACAGCGAGTGCCACTTCACCTTCGAAGTCAAACTCACGCAGGCTTACACCGCCCCCGTCTGGGTAAAAGCACTCTACGTAGTAATGGGACTTATAATCATCGCCCTTACTGTAATAACCCTTGTAACAGACAGAAAATCCAACGACAACATCAAAGACGGTCTCGACAACATCGGTATCGCCTACGCAGTTTTTTCACTCGTTGTAACATGCGTGCAGCTTTTCATATCCCTTGGTATAAGCTTCTTACCTATAGCAGATACACCCGGTACAACTTCATTAATTTCTTTTGCAATGATAGTAATAAGCGTAGATATTATAGGCTTCCCGCTTATCCTCGGACTGACCAGGAACATCCCCAAGCGCGATATTCAGAAGCAGAAATTCGGTTTCTTTAAATTCCTTCCGTATATCTTTATGACGTTTGGTATCGGAATCCCCTTATCCTTTGTTGGAAGCATTATTAATACCCTGCTTACACTTCCCTTCGGTGGCAGCAACGCTAGCGTTATATTAGAATTACTCAACTCATCGAGCCTCCTTCCCAGAGTCCTCGTAGTTGGCATCCTTGCTCCGATTTTCGAAGAACTTATTTTCAGAAAAGTACTTATCGACAGACTGAGCAGATACAGCACATTTTTAGCAATCTTCGTATCAGGATTATTCTTCGGACTTTACCATGGCAACTTTTCACAGTTTTTCTTTGCCACGGGCATCGGACTGCTTTTCGCATTCCTTTATTCAAAGACCGGCAAAATACATCTTACAATAATACTTCATATGATTGTTAACCTGTTTACATCCGTAATCACAACTACAGCCTTGCAGAAAGTAAATGCAGCCAACCCCAACATGGATATGTCACAGGATTTCCTCATGTCTCACCCCGAAGCATTCTCCGCAACAATCCTAATGGGCCTGACATATGCGTGCCTCGCGCTTCTTACGATTATCGGAATCATCATCTTCATCATCTTCGCAGCAACCAGGAAATTCCGACTAGAAAAAATTGAAGGCGAACCGACCATAAAAGAAGCGCTCAAAGCCCTTTTCTCAAGCAAATACGCATGGCTCTTCATCCTTTCAACAATTGGTCTTTTCGTCTTCTCGCATCTGCCGACGATACGTGGCATATAAAATAAAATTGTAATAAAACATATTAATTGGTAAAAT
>JAFYHV010000106.1 GCA_017538995.1 Lachnospiraceae bacterium
TAAGGTCTGGTAAGAGTGAAAATAATGCCGGTATCTCAAAGAGATTGTTCGCGTTTTTCTCTCTGTTTCTTAAATCCTTGTAACCCTCAAAGAAAACCTCGTTGTCAAAAATGTTTTGTTTAGCCATTATTCATTCCTCCTAAATTTTGACATTAAGGTAAAGCCATCCCCACTTCACCGAAAGACAATTATATCTGTTTGGCGGCAGATTCTCAAGTAATTATATTTTAGTTTTTCCCGAGAGAATTTCTTTATAATCCGCCAGATTTTTTCTAAGCAGATTCGGTGTATCAAGTCCGTAAGGACATTTGCTCTTGCATAATCCGCAGTCCACGCAGTTCTCGATATTAAGCATGTTCTGCTGCCATTCTTCAGAGAGGAAATTCTTCGACGGAGAGCGTCTTATAAGCTGTGACATACGTGCGCAGTTATTAATCTGAATACCTACAGTACAAGGCATGCAGTAACCGCAGCCACGACAGAAATCACCCATGAGACTCTTTCGCTCTTCTTCGATAAACGCTTTGATTTCGTCGGTCATCACAGCATCTTTTTCGAAGAATGAAAGCCACTCATCCAGCTCTTCTTCACGCTGAATGCCCCAGATAGGAAGTGCATTGTATTGGCTCATAAAAGCCATGCATGCGTTGCTGTCGGTAAGAAGTCCGCCGGCCAAACCTTTCATGGCGATAAAGCCCATTCCGGCTTTTTCAGTAGCCTCAACCAGAGCAATTTCTCTTTCATTCGCAAGATACGAAAACGGAAACTGAAGTGTCTCATAGAGACCGCTTTCAACGATTTCCTCAGCAACGCCGATTAAGTGCGCGGTAATACCGATATGTCTTATTTTGCCCTGCTTTTTAGCCTCAAGCATGGCCTCATACATACCAGTTCCGTCGCCCGGTTTATAACATTGTGATGCACAGTGGAGCTGATAAATATCAAGATAATCCGTACGAAGATTTTTAAGAGTTGTATCAAGATGCTGCCAGAAAACTTCGGGCGTTTTTGCCTGAGTTTTGGAAGCTATATAGATCTTATCACGCATACCGTCGAACGCTTCGCCAAGCTTTTCTTCACTGTCCGAATACGCTCTTGCAGTATCAAAGAAAGTCATTCCGCCTTCATACGCCTTACGAAGAAGTTTAACTGCCGTTGCCATGTCCACACGCTGAACGGGCAGAGCACCGAAAGCGTTCTGCGGAGTCACTATTCCTGTATTCCCCAATACAATATTCTTCATAGCCCCCTCCTCATTTTTATCATTTATTCTTTCTCTTTTTTCTTAAATGCTTTCCCTAACAGAATGCATATTTTATCATAAATCAATTTAAGTCCCAGCGGTCCGAAAACACCTGCTAAAAGATACAAAAGTTTTATGGCTGGTGAAATCTCCCACATGTACCATTCCGACTCCTGAAAGGCCTCAATGTCAAAGTACGGAACCCACACAATAAACCTGCTCACAAACATCAGCACGCAGTTTACGATGTTAAAAAACGCAACGTGAAGGCCCATAATCCAGAAGGTGTTGCAGGACATGTAATTAACGAATTTGCTCTCGCCTACGGGCTTTGCAATCAGCTCAACCACGGTCAGCCAGAAAAGAATGCCGACAATCGAAGATATCAAAGGCGTTACGATAAATGGGCTCGTAAAACCTTCCATTTCGCCGAGTGCATCAAACGCAACATCATACGCATACGGAAGATAAGTCGTACGGACTGCATTGATGAGTAAAAGAATCGCCATAAGCCCTAATTTAAGGCCGCCCGACATGCTGCTGTGCTTACCTTCAAGCTTATCCCTGTAGATAATTCCCATCTCAAGGAAGGGCAGGAAAAACATGATTTTAAGCGGTAAAAGAATGTAGGGTGTTGTAACAGGCAGAACATTCTTTGCAAGATATACCGAAAGGATGTGAAGCGCTGTAAATACCGCCAGAGCAACATAACTGTTCCAGATTTTGCCAAACACTTTTTTTACGAGCGCATACACCATCAGAACAGCGAACAGCGATATAACAAACCACATCGGCTCTGCGATGGATATAGACGAACCAATCGTCACAATTCTTTCAAGAAGATACAAAAGATATCCCGAGGGAGGCAGTTCAATATGTCCGAGCTTAAACCAGTTAATGAAGAACTGAAGCACGAATGCCAGGAAGGAAACACCTATATAAGGCACCAGAAGTGTCTTAATTTTTTTGCCTGTATATTTTATGAGATTAGTGGACGAATCAACCTTGTTAAAGTAGCCCGAGATGAAGACAAACATGGGCATAAAAAAAGAATTGTACGGTATAAAATCGCCAAAAAGATTGAATGTTATCCATGTATGGTGATCGACAACCATTAAAATACCGATTGCCGATAGCACCATAAACTTTTTGTTTGATTTACTGCGCAATTCTTTCATTTTTTATTCAACTTCCTTGTACTGGAAAATCGACTCGATGTATGCCGGGGTCGGATAAAGTTTTTTGTATACGCTTAATTCCATCTTGGTCATACGGCTTACGAAGTCGTCAAAGAGTGAATAATACGGTGTCAAATACACATTCTGTGCAGGATAGTGCGGATAAACAATCCAGGGCGGAAGGATCTGTCTTATATCCATGATCTCGTAGTTAATTACGATTGCCTTCTTGTCTGCTGCCTCAACCTGCTTAACATATTTTTCAAGAACTTTCATGCTCTTGTGGAATTCTTTTTTATATTTGTCATCCATGTAGAAGTTCTTCGGATCGAGCGGATCTCCTAAAATATCCTTTAAAGGAAGATGGTGAAAGAGTGTTCCGTCATCGTAGTAATCGTCGCTGCATTTGTCGAGCCAGAATTTACCGATTCTGAGAACTTCTTCGTAATCTTTGAAAGTAATATATCTCTTCATGTACAAGCCCCCTTTTACAGAATTTATATAAAAAAAGAAATATTATTCATATTTTACCACAAGAATGCGTCAGATACAGTATTTTATCTAAATAGTCACCGAATTTTTACAAATTATTTTCAAATTTGTCCCTTTTATCTCGTAGACCATCACCATCGAATAGAGTATAATTGTTTTATGGGGTTAAAAAATTATGACAAGGGGGTATTTCATTATGGATGAAAGACTAGTGGATTTGCGCTCTTCTAACTACAGAGAAGCTCGAATCAAAATCATGCAGGGGCATTTCGCTACCCAGAACTCTCACATCAATACTTATATCGATATGTCCACTGTAAAATGCAGACAGAACAACGCATCCGTTTCCGCAAAAGCTCTCGCAGAAGACTATATGCTGACTTTTAGCGTGGATACCATTGTATGCCTCGATGAAACGGAAGTAATCGGTGCTTTCCTCGCTGAGGAACTCTCTCACAGTTATAAAACATGCTTAAGTTACGGCAACAATATTTCGGTCATCACTCCCGAAGTAAACTCGATGGGACAGATGATTTTCCGTGACAACAAAATCCGAATGCTTGACGGCATGAATGTACTGATTCTTACCGACTCAATCACATCCGGCAAAACCATTTTACAGGCCATCGACTCGGTAGTTTACTATGGCGGAAAAGTAGGCGGTATCGCAGCAATCTTCTCCGCAGTCACCAAATGTGCCGGAATCGATGTAAAATCTATCTTCACATCATCCGACATTCCGAACTACGGCTATTACTCCAGAGAAAACTGCCCTATGTGTGCCAAAGGACAGAAGCTCGAAGCTTTGGTTAATGGTTTCGGATATTCGCAGTTGTAATCATAAAAGAAGTACTGGGTAGGAGGTTTCTCCTACCCATTTTCTTGTATTTCAAAATCATTTATTACCTCTCTACAATTCAGAAATAATTACATCTGATAATCTTTCACATAATTCCTAAAATATGGTAATGCTAATCCGATATAGCCTCTTCTGTTACTTATTATTCCACGTCTGATTAGACGATCTCTGTAAACTGAATAATTCTGAGGACGTTTCATTTCGGAAATGACTTCTTCTCTCTTATACTCTTCCTTATCAATCAAAAGGCGAACTAATTCCCTATCTCCTTCTGTCATCTCTTCCCATATTTTTTCATACGCATATGCAAAAAGTTCTGATTTCAACTCATCTTCAATTCCTGAAGACTTACCGTTTCTGCTCTTAAACAATAGTACGCCTAATTCCTGGAATGCGTACGCATAGCCCTTAGTCATTTTCGCATATTTTTTGGCCGATTCAATGTCTAAACCGAGTTTATTTCTATACATTTCCGACATTCTGAGTTGACTTAACGGCTGCGTCATAACCGTTGTGGCACGTCTGAAAAATGTTAGATTTTTTACATTGGATAATTGTTCGATATTTTCATATAAACCGGTACATACCATATAAACAGACTGATCTTCTATTAACCATTTTCCGAATTCAGATGCGAACACAATCATTTCAGGAGTTTTAGAAACCTCATCTACTCCGATTAAAACCTTTTTCCCCGCCTTTTTTGCTTTGACAAGCATTTCGCTTATCTCTATTCCAATATCAAAAAATCTATCAGGTTCGGATTTTGAAAGTCCTATTCCACCTCCAACTCCCATTACGCTGGCTGAAACATTTAAACTTTTACTTTCTTTTTTACTTTTTGCCAAATTTGCATTTCTTAATAAAGCTGCGAATTGTTGAAGCATATCCCTCGCCGGTGAAATACTGCAGACAATCCATCCTTTTTTTGCAAATTCATCAGATTTCATCTCATTTTCAATTTTTGAAAGCAAAACTGTCTTTCCCGATCCTCTGACACCAGTAATTTTATAAACTGATTCTGTTGGATTATCATACGAAAAGTTCTGGATTATTTCATCAAACCGACTAATCGAAATATATGTATTATCCGGTATTTTACTAAATGTTGTAGTAAAAGGATTCTGCATTTATGCTCCTAAATTCATTTTATACTTTTTATTTTCTTTTATAATTCTTTATATTTTTTTATAGTTTTGTTTCATAGCTTTCTTATATTACTTATTATTCTTACACTTTCCTCTAATCCCATAAAGAATAAAAATACTCTTTTAGCATATCCAAAGCTTCATCTTTACAATCATTTTGGTATTTTTCAATTTTCTTATCTTCTTCTCTATGCTTTTCATATAATTCCTTATACTCTGGAAGTTCTTCCATAAAATGCACTTTTGTATAATTTGATTTCTTTGCTTCTTCCTTCTCTTCGGGCGTTAAAAGTCCTTCTCCAAAAAAGCCAAATCTTTCTTCAAATTCCTTAAACGCTTTCATGAATTCTTCCTCGAACGGATTCTTTTTTGAACACGTAGATTCTTCTGATTCACGCCAAAGAAAAATCATTTTATCAAGGATTTTATCCCATTCAGAATGGCATGTATCATTCACTAATATTCCTTCTTCGTTGATATAATTTTCTCCAAGGAATCCCGGTGAGCCCATACGATTATCTTTTAAATGCTGGAGCATATCCGGAATGAGATGTTGAAGATAAGAATTAAACTCCCATACATCAGGATCTGAATAACCACGTGTGATACGTTGAGCACTCCATTTTATGCACCTTATGAAATGCTTAATTATCGCAAATAGTTTAAACTTTTTCCCAAAACCAGACATTAAGAAATCATTTTTATTCCAAACATTGATTGTCCTAATCGGTAATTCTTTTGACTTCTTTTTTGAAAACATCGCAATTATCTCCTCCAATTAGTCGAGGATTAATATATCAATTAATCTTTAAACAGCTTATTTCTTATTCTTTGTGCTTTTCCCATTTTTGCTTCTTTCTTTTTGCTCATATTCAATCCCCTTTATTCGGTATCGTTTTTCTGTATAATTCGTTTTATCGAATTATCAAACCATAAAAAATACACTATAGCTTTATTTATCTTTCTTCAAAGCATCTAAATATCCAAGGAGTCTGCTACGGTAATCCTTATCAAGTTTTCTGAATTCAGTCAGGAACTTGTATTCCTCGTCTTTGCGATAAACCATAATGTAATCTTCGTTCAGATTTTCGTTGCTCTCCGATTCCGATATTACATAGTATGGATCAACGCCTAACGTATCGCAGATAACTTTCAGTTTGTCGATGGAAGGGTTTTGTTTCTTACCTTTCCAGCTGCTCATGGTACTCTGGGGAATACCGGTTTTCTCCGAAAATTCCTTTTGCGTCATACCGCTCTCATGTATTAAGTTCAACACTCTTTCGCCAATAGTCATGCTAATTCCTTTTGTCGAATAATTCGTTATATCAAATATAATATTGTTCGGCCTTTCTGTCAAGGTCTGAAGTGTTCTTTATCAACCGCCGTATACAAATCCATTCCCATCTTTTTCTCATAAAAGTCTTTGAGCTTAAGATTTGATTCCCACATACCGGGATTGTA
>JAFYHV010000107.1 GCA_017538995.1 Lachnospiraceae bacterium
AAATTCAGCCAGTTCTTTGCTGGCCACATTGGGCTTCAAATCCGTTATTTCCAGCTTTTCGAGCAGTTCTGAGATCGTACCGATAAAGTGTCCCCGGTCAAGAACCAGTTCCGGAACTTTGAAGATCCATTCCGGGATCCGGCTTCTCCAGATGCCTACACTGTCCAGTTCATCCTGAGCCAGGATCAAACTCTCTATAAAAATATGTTTGAATTTAATCCGTCCCGAATAAACTGCTTAGCTTATTCTTAACGTTTACTTTAGGTTTTCTTTCTCTGAAATTACTCTCCATCTTTAAGATGGTTTTTAGAATTTTCAGGGTTGCATTGCTGTTTATTTGTCAAGGTTCTTTGACTGCCCGTTTTTTTGGCAGTGCTTGATTAGTTTAACACTTGATACATTGAATGTCAATAATTTTTTTTAAAATTTTCAGTTACTTTTTACCAAAAATATTTACATTCACATAAGTGACTAAACTGCATTAAAAAAGTTCCTTGTTTGGGAACTTTCTTTCGCGGAGAAGGAGGGATTTGAACCCTCGCGCCGCTATTAACGACCTGCACCCTTTCCAGGGGTGTCCCTTCAGCCTCTTGGGTACTTCTCCAGATAGCTAAATCAATACAATACTTATGAATAAATTAAAAAGCGGAGAGGATGGGATTCGAACCCATGCGCCCTTTCGGACAAACGGTTTTCAAGACCGCCTCGTTATGACCACTTCGATACCTCTCCGAATAGCGTTAATTTCAAACGCAAGTGTTAGTTTATCAAATTTGAACTTTTGTGTCAATAAAAACTGTATAAGATTATTGTAAATCTTTCGGAACGGTTATTTTAATATTTGAATAATCGCCCTCAATCAGTTTTACTTTTGTGTCAGAATACATTTCAACGACCTGAGCATCGTCGGTAACCTGCACCTTTACTTCCTTTTCAAGATCCTTAATCAGTGCAGAATACGAATCAAGTGCCAGCTTATATTCGAATGTCTGAGGAGTCTGCATAAAATATACGCTCTTCCTCTCGGGTGTTGAAATCACAAAACCGTCATCGTCCGCAATCTTAACCGTGTCGGTTGCTTTTACGGATGTAACAACAGCTTTGTACTTAACTACTTCATCTGTATTTCTTTTTATGATTTCTTCTGTTACATAAGGTCTTGCTCCGTCATGGATTAAAACATAATCCGCATCTTCACAAGCTAGCAGACCGTTGTATACAGAGTTGTATCTTTCTGCTCCGCCCTTAACTATTGCTTTTACTTTTTTAAGAGCATACTTTTCCACAAACTCATTTTTAATGTATTCTTCGTCTCCGCTTCCGCAGACAATTACAATCCCGTCAACATCGGAATTCTCAAAAGCCAAAAGAGAATGTGCAAGCACCGGCTTGTCTTTTAGCATAAGGTATTGTTTTGGAATATCGCTGTTCATTCTGCTGCCGACGCCAGCAGAAAGAACTATGGCATAAAACTTACTCATACTATCTCTCCCCGAGTTTGAGGTTAGGTACTGCATTCAAATCAAGACCGTTTCTTAAACCGCTCTCATATTCAAAGAAAGCAGCCGAACCGATCATAGCAGCATTGTCCGTACAAAGAATGGGTGGAGGAAGGAAGAATTCAATGCCTCTTTCCGCACACGCTTTTTCAAATGCTTCTCTGAGTCCGCTGTTTGAAGCTACTCCGCCCGCTATCGCAAATTTTTTAAAGCCGTACTGATTTAAAGCTTCCATGGAATGACCTACCAGTACATCGATGACAGCCTGCTGGAATGATGAAGCCACGTCTTCGGTAACTATCGTTTCATTATTCATGGACGCTGTATTTAAATAATTTAAAACCGCAGATTTTAATCCCGAGAAAGAAAAGTCATATTCGCTGCCGCCGACCTTTGCTCTCGGAAACTTAATCGCTTCGGGATTACCGGATTTGGAAACCTTGTCGATTTTAGGTCCGCCGGGATAACCTAAGCCTATTGCTCTCGCCACTTTGTCAAAAGCCTCGCCCGCAGCATCGTCTTCCGTCTTGCCAAGGATTTCGTATTTGCCGTAGTCTGCTACTTTTACGAGGTGTGTATGACCTCCGGAAACTATTAAGCACATAAAAGGAGGCTCAAGCTCCTTGTTCGCAATATAATTCGCACAGATATGTCCTTCGATATGATGCACGCCTATAATAGGAAGATTTGCGCCGTATGCTAATGCCTTTGCAAATGACACGCCTACAAGAAGCGGTCCTACAAGTCCGGGCCCGTATGTAACCGCAACCGCATCCATATCTTTTAATTCCATACCTGAATCAGCGATGGCCTTTTCAACCACCTGATTGATTTTGTCGATATGCTTTCTGGATGCAATCTCCGGAACGACTCCGCCGTAAAGCGTATGAAGATCTATCTGCGAATAAATAACATTTGAAAGAACTTCTCTTCCGTTTCTTACGACTGCTGCCGCCGTTTCATCACACGATGATTCAATTGCCAAAATATTTATGTCTGCCATTTAAGGAATTTTCCTTTTCTTTATTTATGCTTCGTCATATCTTAAATCCGCACTCATTCCGTCCTTGGCCGCAATGCTTGCAGGGAAAATACTTCTTGCGTTATCAATGTATTCCTTAGGTTTAAAAAGTGACGGGCTGTAATGTGTAAGCCACATTTCCTGAACATTCGCTTCTTTCGCCATGGTGGCAGCTTCCGCAAATGTCATATGCTTATGCTCTTTTGCTTTCTCAAGCATTTCCGTATCGCCGTACATTCCTTCGCAGATAAAAAGATCAGAATCTTTTGCGAAAAGAGGAATGTTCTTACAGGGTCTTGTATCTGTGGTATATGTGACCTTGATTCCTTTTCTCGGAGGTCCCATTACCATTTCAGGTGTGTATTCGCCTGTTTCATCTTTTATGGTCTCGCCCTTCTGAAGCTTCGACCAGTAGTTAAGCGGTATGTTCAATGCCTTTGCCTTATCCGAACAAAAACGTCCCGCACGGTCAATGGAAATACTGTATCCGTAACAGGTCACATTGTGATTGACCTTAAAAGCATCAATATGAAAATCTTTAAAATCGATTCTCTGCGAATCGCCTTCTATTTCAATGTAATTGATTTCAAAAGGAAGCTGGGGCGCAATTATCAAAAGTGACTCAACAACTTTTTTAAGGCCTTTCGGTCCGACCAAAGTTACAGGCTCCGTTCTTTCCGAATTGCCCAGCGTTAAAAACATTCCGGGAAGACCCGAAATATGGTCAGCATGATAATGCGTAAAAAGAATCAGGTCGATAGGCTTCGGGCTCCAGCCCTTTTCCTTTAAAGCAACCTGCGTTCCTTCTCCGCAGTCAATAAGTACGTTTATTCCGTTGTATCTTACCATCAGAGATGTTAACCATCTGTGAGGAAGCGGCATCATTCCGCCGGTTCCGAGTAAACACACTTCAAACATTTTATACCTCTTTTTCGCGTAACCAGTAAATCGCCGCACCTTCTGCGGGATTAGAGTAAAAGTTTGGTCTTATTCCTTCGAATACAAAACCTTTTTTCTCATACAGTTTCCTGGCTGCGTGATTATTCTCCCTTACTTCCAGAGTAAAATCCTTTACTCCTCTTTTCTTTCCTTCTTCAAAAAGAGCTTCTAAAAGATTCGAGGCCAAGCCTTTTCTTCTGTACTCTTCTTTGACCGATACGTTCATGATATCGGCGGTATCGATGCTTATAATCATTCCTGCCGCTGCAACTACCATATCGTTTTCATCATCGCGAACAGCTAAATAAAAAGCATCGGGATTATTTATTTCTTCTTTTAGAGACTTAAGACTCCATCCGTCGGAAAAGTTTTCTTTTTCAAGTTCAGCTATTCCTTCGACATTGGTCTCATTCATTTTTTCCGTAACAAACATATTTTAATTTGCGCCCTGCATGGCTTCTCTCTCACGTTCAGCCTGCGGTTTTCTTAAATAAACAGGAGAAATGTCTGCCGCTTTCTTGGCAAGACCTTCCTTCGCATAAATATTTGCAAGCACCGCAACGTTGGCTGCGTTCTGATAAGCGTTTGCAGCATTGGGGAATGCATAGGGAACCTTAAGGCTTTCTTCAATCATTTCTTTGTATACGGGAACGCCGTCACCCGTAAAGAAAACCTTTTTGCCCATGGCGTTTAATTCTTTTATGAGTTCTGACAAATCGCAGTTAACGGGTTCGATAACCTTTACGGGCTTTGATGAGTTTTCTTCAAATGTATAGCCTGCGGCATAAACCTGCGATCTTCTTGCATCCATAATAGGAACGATGATTCCGTCCGCGCCGGCCCAGTTTAATGCCAGTGCCTCAAGTGTAGACACGTCAACGATTTCCTTGTTGATGCTTAAGCCTAATCCTTTTATGGTCGCAACGCCGATTCTAAGGCCCGTAAAAGAGCCGGGGCCGTTGGCGCACGCAAGATAATCAATATCGTTTAAATCAATCTCCAGAGTTTTTACCATTTCATCAAGCATCGGTAAAAGAGTCTGCGAATGAGTCTTCTGATAGTTGATATTTATTAATCCTTTTATCTTTTCATCTTCGAGATATGCAACCGAAGCTACAAGTCCGGATGAATCAAGTGCAAGTATTTTCAATTCAGATAACCTTCTTTTGTAGTTTTTGTAATCGTAATCTTTCTGTAGTCATTGCCTTTGGACAAGTCTTTCGCAATGTTAACAACATATGTTCCCTTGGGAATAATCTCTTCAATAATTCCTGCCCATTCGATAATCGTGATGCCTTCGGAATAAACACAGTCGTCAAATCCGACCTCTTCCATTTCCTCCACATCTCCGATTCTGTAAACATCGAAATGATGAAGGGGCATTTTTCCGCCGTAGTAGGATTCAAGAATCGTAAAAGTAGGACTTGTGACATTCTCCGTAATGCCGAGCCCTTTGGCAATTCCTTTGGTAAAAACCGTTTTTCCGACACCGAGATCTCCGATTAAAGCAATAACCGTTCCGGGCTTTGCGTTATTTGCAAACTCCACGCCAAGCTTTAAGGTTTCGTCCGCCGAATTAACTTCGAATACGCCTTCTGCGTTAAATGTTTCCATCAAAGACCCCCGAATTTAATCTTAACTTTTGCGGGATCCATATGAGTGTTTATCATCATAAGAACGTCTCCGGTTTTATCACCCATGTCTCTTTTAGGGAATATAAAAGCGGAGTTTCTGCCCGTGTATACAAAATAACTCTGTCTGGTATTGCATGCTTTCACGCAGTCGCTCCAGGGAATAGTCTGTTCCTCGCCCTGTGCAAAAACCGTGATTCCTTCATCGTTTAAAAGATAAGAAACCGGCTCTTTGAAAAAATCAATCATCTTCACCTTCATAAAAGAAGATCTTAAAAGACTTATCGGAAGGTAAAAGATTAAAAGAAGTGCTGCCGCAAGATAATACCATTTTAACTGCTGCAAAAATAAAAACATAAATACAACACCCAGAGCCGTCGCGATAATCGATACCGGCTTTTTGTACGAATGCTGCAGATTGAAGTCATATAATTTTGAAGTTGTCATCTGTACGTCGAATCTGACTTCCATTTGATTTCCTTTCCGTGAAATCCACATAAAAATACAATTTACAGTATAATTTCAATCCGGTTATTTTTCAAGTCTGCCAAAAGAGCCAAATGGGGACGGTTCTGTTTTGGCTTTTTTTACCATTTTAGAACCGTCCCCGAATGGTCGTTTTATTAATGTGCGTTTGCTTCCGCCTGTTTCTTTGCAAAGCCGGCACGCTTTCTTAATGTGGGATCAAGAATCTTCTTTCTTAATCTTAAATGCGTGGGCGTAACTTCGAGAAGCTCATCGGTATCGATAAAATCGATTGCCTGCTCAAGACTTAAAATCTTGGGCGGCACAAGGTGAAGTGCTTCATCTGCAGAGGATGAACGTGTATTGGTAAGATGCTTTGTCTTACATACGTTAAGCTCAATATCTTCAGCCTTCGGACACTGTCCGATAATCATACCAGCATAAACTGTTTCGCCGGGTCCGATGAAGAGTGTTCCTCTCTCCTGTGCATTAAAGAGGCCGTATGTAACGCTTTCGCCGCCTTCAAATGCGATGAGGGATCCCTGTTTTCTGTACTGGATGTCTCCCTTGTAAGGACCGTAGCCTTCAAAAAGTGTATTTAAAATTCCGTTACCCTTTGTATCGGTTAAGAAGTCTCCTCTGTATCCGATAAGACCTCTGGAAGGAATTAAAAACTCAAGTCTTGTATATCCGCCTGAAGCACTGCCCATAGTTACGAGTTCGCCCTTTCTCTGTGAAAGCTTTTCGATAACGCTTCCTGAGAATTCTTCAGGTACATCGATGTATGCTCGCTCCATCGGTTCTAAAAGTTTGCCGTTTTCGTCTTTCTTATAAAGAACCTCTGCTTTGCTTACCGCAAATTCATATCCTTCTCTTCTCATGTTCTCAATAAGAACGGATAGATGAAGTTCACCACGTCCGGATACTTTAAATGCATCGGTACTGTCTGTTTCTTCTACTCTTAAAGAAACGTCTGTATTAAGTTCTCTGAAAAGCCTGTCTCTTATATGGCGGCTGGTTATGTACTTACCTTCCCTGCCTGCAAGGGGTGAATCGTTAACGATAAAATCCATTGCAATGGTGGGTTCGGAAATCTTCTGGAAAGGAATGGGATCGGGACAGTCTACGCTGCAGAGTGTATCTCCGATATGAATATCTGAAATACCTGAAATTGCAACTATCGAACCAATGCCTGCTTCTTTTATTTCCACTCTGTCTAATCCGTCAAATTCATATAACTTGGAAACTTTTACTTTTCTTGACTTTTCGGGATCGTGTGCATTTACAATCACAACATCGTCATTTGTGTGAATCACACCTCTGTCGACTTTGCCTACACCGATTCTTCCGACATATTCATTGTAGTCAATGGTACTGATAAGAATCTGTGTACCGCCTTCGGGATCTCCCTCGGGTGCGGGAATGTAATCTATAATGGTTTCAAAAAGCGGAGCCATGTCTACGGCTTCGTCCGAAAGATTCTTTACCGCTGTTCCTGCTTTTGCGGATGCAAAAATAAAAGGACAGTCAAGCTGTGAATCATCAGCATCAAGGTCAAGGAAAAGCTCCAATACTTCGTCTACAACTTCCTCGCTTCTTGCTTCGGGTCTGTCGATTTTGTTAACGCAGACAATTACGGGAAGCTTAAGTTCGAGTGCTTTTCTTAAAACGAACTTGGTCTGGGGCATAGGGCCTTCAAATGCATCGACAAGAAGGATAACACCGTTTACCATTTTTAAAACTCGTTCTACTTCTCCGCCGAAATCCGCATGACCCGGAGTGTCGATAATATTAATCTTTACGCCTTTGTAATTAACCGCTGTATTTTTCGAAAGAATTGTAATGCCTCTTTCTCTTTCGATATCGTTAGAGTCCATGACTCTTTCAGCAACTTCCTGGTTCTCTCTGAAAACACCGCTCTGTTTTAAGAGACCGTCTACCAGAGTTGTTTTGCCGTGATCGACATGGGCTATTATTGCAACATTACGAATATCTTCTCTTTTCGTAATCATATTTTCCTCCGTAAAAGAATCAAAACAAAATAAAAACGACGTGTTTTAAAAACACACCGTTTGAGAGTATAGCACCTGAAAACTCATGGCGCAAGAAAAAATTATTTTAATCAGTGTTTAACGAAAAACTTACCGATGATAACAAAGACTGCAAAAACAATCACATTAATGCATACAACGGTTGCACCGATAGGTGTTGAAAGAATGATGGATGCAATAATTCCCGAAACCGCACAGAACACGCCTACAATGCCCGATGCAATAACAACAGATAAGAAACTCTTAAAGATTCTCTCGGTTGATAAAACAGGGAATACGATCAGTGCGGAAATAAGAAGCGATCCCACAAGTTGCATACTTAATACGATAACAACGGCAATTATAATTGATAAAAGAATCTTATAAAGATTACATCTTATACCTGTTGCCGATGCGAAGCTTTCATCAAAGGTAACCGAAAAGATACGATGATAAAAGATAACAAAGAATGCAACTACCACAAGAGACAGAACAATACATAAAATAACATCGCTCGTTGACAGTGTCAGAATGGACATTGAACCAAAGAGCGTTGAACATACGTCTCCCGACAGATTGGCGGTTCTTTTATTAGGTACAATATTTAAAAGAAGATAACCGAAAGCCAGAGCTCCGACAGAAAGCATTGCTATCGCAGCATCACCCTTGATCTTCTTTTTGTCGTTTGAACCCATGAGAATGATTGCAACTAAAATTGTTATCGGAAGCACCAGTATCATTTTATCCGTAATGGAAAGTACGGTCGCGATGCAGAGTGCTCCGAAAGCAACATGAGAAAGACCGTCTCCGATAAAAGACAGTCTCTTAAGTACAATGGTCGTTCCCAGAAGCGATGCACACAAAGCGATAAGCGTTCCGACTATCAAAGCATTTCTTACCATGGAACGAGACAGGTATTCCATTAAAACTGTTAAAACAGACATCCGCCGTTCTCCTTGATAAATTCATGCTTGGTACAGAAAACGCATTTCTCTTTGCCGATATGCAGAATATGTGTTGCATATTTCTTAGCAGCTTCTATATCATGCGATACCATGATGATTGTAATCTTTTCTTCTTTGTTGATTTTATAAATGAGTGTGTAGAGCTGTTCCTGTGCATAAGGATCAAGTCCTGCAACAGGCTCGTCTAAAAGAAGTGCCTTGCCTGTGGCACAGAGTGCTCTCGCAAGTAAAACCCTCTGCTGCTGTCCGCCCGAAAGTTCGGGATAGGAGCGTTTGGCAAGATCTGTTATCTCAAGTTTTCTCATGGCTTCCATTGCCATGTTCTTTTCTTTTTTGCCGAAAAAAGGACGCCATCCCAATCCGTTAAGGCATCCCGAAAGTACTATTTCGTAAACAGTTGCGGGAAAATCTCTCTGGATAAAAGTCTGCTGGGGAAGATAGCCGATTTCTTTCTGCTTTAGATTGTCTCCGTATACTATGCTTCCGCCCACAACCTTTTCAAGTCCTAAAATACACTTCATAAGTGTGGATTTACCGGAACCGTTTTCTCCGACAATATAAAGGTAATCACCTTCGTTGATTTCAAAATTGATATTGCCGGCAACTATTCTTTTTTCATATCCGACAGAAACGTCGACACCTTTAATCTGTGCCATTTTAAATCCTATTCCTGCTTAAGCGCATCAAGATTACTCTTCATAAGCGAATAATATGTTGCGCCTTCTTCTATTTTCTTTAAACTTACGCACTGAAGCGAATCAATAATTACTACTCCGGCATCCTTGCCCGACTGTTCGATAACCGTTTCCGCGAGACCCATGTCTCCGCTTTCCGTAATAAACACTACGTTATCTTTGTTACTTTTAAGCCCTTCGGAAAGTTCAACCACGGGAACAAACGAAATACTGCTCTCGGCGCTGCAGCCCGGAAATGCTGCCATGTATGTAAAACCGTAATCCTCAGCCAGATATCTGAAAGGAAATCTGTCCGCAATTATAAGAGTACGCGGGTTAGCCGAAAAATAATCTTCGTATTCCTTATCAAGAGTAGAAAGTTTTTCTTCATATGAAGCCAAACTGTTTTCAATCTTTGACGGATCCGAAGTTTTATCCTTTAACACACTGCCGATGACATCTGCACATTTTATGCTTCTTTTAAGAGAAAGCCAGATGTGCTCATCGTATGCTTCTTCTTCGCCTTCTTCTTCCGCTACAATGATGCCTTCGTCATTTTCCAAAAGTATATCTCCCGAGATTTCATCCATCAGGCAGATATCCGTTCTTTTGCTGTTTGGATGTTTCTCAGAATATTCTTTGGCCCATTCTTCGGATTCACCGCCGATATAAATAAAGACATCGCAGTCTTCGATATCAACTAAATCTTTTACGGTGGGCTGATACGAATGCATATCCGTACCGTCATCTTCTAAAAGAATTACATTTATGTCTTCACAGTCTTTGGTAATTTCTTTCGTCCAGTCATATACAGGAAAAACCGTGCATACAACCGTGGTCTTATTATTTGCTTTCGAAACAGGTTCGCAGCCCGCAGCAAAAAACAGCGCAGGCATTGCAAAAAGAAATACCGCTTTTATGAATAAACCTTTAATCCTGTTTTTCTTCATCTTCCTTAACTTCGTCTTTCTTCTTGCTTTCTCTGGGCAGATTAATCAAAATACCTACTCCGATTGCAATCGGTAAAACAAGAAGTGAAATAAACTGAGATGTGGATAATGATGCATTGCCGAGTGCGATAAAGCCTCTCTCGTCTGCTCTGAAGAATTCAACTATGAATCTTCCCACAGCATAAAGAATTACATAAAGAACACTGACCATACCTTTCTTTCTGTTTTTCATGGAGAACAGAAGAAGGATTCCGCAGATTGCAAAATCGCCTGCTGCCGAGAAAAGCTGTGTGGGCCATACTTTAGTTCCTGCCATCTGATGAGGAGCAGGGAAAGTTACACCAAGGAATGAATCCGTAGGTCCGCCGTAGCAGCAGCCTGCTAGGAAACATCCGATACGTCCGAAGCCCTGTACCATTGCTATAAAAGGAATCATAAAATCAAGGTATTCCGCAGCATTAATCTTTTTAATCTTTGCGTAAACAAGTATTGCCAGAAAGCCGAAAATAATTCCGCCGTAAGCAACAAATCCGGCAAAAATCTGAGGGAAACCGATTACATTCTTCGGATTTGTGAAAAGTTCCTTATAACTTACTATGATGTAAAGAATTTTTGCACCGAGGAAACCTGCTACAACTCCGATAAGTCCGATATCGGTGATTACATCTCCGTTCACGTTTTTCTTTTTAGCTCTTAAAAGACAGAGTACCATCGCAACGAGAAAGCCTAATGCTATCATTACGGAATATCCGTGAAGAGTAAATTTTCCTATTGTTAATAAGTCGTTATGCATAATCTTTTTTCTTTCTTTTAAAATAATGAATTAAAGAAGTGTCTTTCTTAATTCTGCGCCCTCTTTTTCCATAAGGAGTGCAGGTGCCACATCAAATATTGTCTTGCAGCCGAAGTCTTTCTTTGCAGCAAGTCTGTAAGCAGCTCTTGCATATGCAGTAAGGACACATGCTGTAAACTCGGGATTGGACTCAAGCTTAAGTGAGAATTCCATCATATGATTTGTCTCTTCATTCCAGCCTGTCTTGCCGCTTCTTAAAACAAATCCGCCGTGAGGAATGCCTGAATGGTTTGCATTGAATTCTTCCTCGCTGATGAAATGAACTGTTGTATCATAATCTGCAAAGTAATTGGGCATTGTAACGATTTCCTGCTCAACAGCCTTTGCGTCTGCGCCTTCTTCAAGAACTACGAAGCACTCTCTTGTGTGTTTCTGTCTGGTTGTAAGTTCAGGGTTTTCTCCGTTTCTTACACTTTCAAGAGCAGCTTCAACGGGGATTGTGTACTGCTTTGCATTCTTAACGCCTTTAATACGTCTTACTGCATCTGAATGTCCCTGGCTTACGCCCTTGCCCCAGAATGTATAATCCTTACCGTTAGTAAGAATTGCATTGCCGATAAGTCTGTTGAGTGAGAAAAGACCGGGATCCCATCCGATTGAAATGATGGAAACCTTTTCGTTCTCAAGACATACCTTATTTACATTCTCGAAATGCTCGGGAATCTTTGCATGTGTATCAAATGAATCTATACAGTTGAAGTACTTTGAGTACTCGGGAGTCTGCTTGGGTAAATCTGTTGCAGAACCGCCGCAGATGATTGCAACATCAATCTTGTCTGTCCAGTCTGCGATATCAGCTACATTAACAACCTTAGCGCTTTCAGTAAGAATTTTTACGCTCTCGGGATCTCTTCTTGTGAACACTGCCACAAGTTCCATATCCTTGTTCTGTTTAATGGCGCACTCAACTCCGCGACCCAAATTACCGTATCCTATAATACCTATTCTGATGCTCATAAATTAAGCCTCCTTATAAATTACATACGAATACATTATATTTTTATTTGTTTTTTAATGCAATTCTTTTTTATTATAAGAGGCTTCAGGCCCCTTTTTTACGGCAAATCTGATTTCGTCGCTATCCGGATCAAACCTCGTGTCGTTCACATTCCCCGCCTCATCCTTAGTGGTCAGAGATATAGTATAAACGCCATCTTTATTAAATAATTCATCATAAAAGATATATGTGTAGGTGTATCCGCCTTCACCTTTTTTCTTCTCTACCCTGTAATCCTCCCCTTCCTTAAGATCATTTACCCTCGCATTAAAAGCAAAAAGAATTCTTGCGTTATCCGTATCGACTTCGCATAAATTCTTTTCCGTAATATAAAAATCTTTTATTTCGTCCGTAAAAGAGCCGATTAATTCTTTGTTTCTCCCGTCAACCTCAAAAACCGAGCCTCTCCGATTAAGCGTAAAATCCATTTCCCGCTTATTTTCATTTCCTGCCCGGTCTGAAAGATATATTTGCAAAGTATAGTAATCGTCCGTAAATCTGTCATCGTCAAAAATGTTTATTTCATTTCCGTCGAAAAAGTACTCATATTCATCAAGACTGTTCTTCCCTTTTATCTTCACAAATGATTTTTCGAAATCGAGCCATTCATCTGTGGCTTTAATACTCACGTCCAATTCACCGTTTAAAATCTGCCCTTCAGCAATCCCCTCAATTCTTTCAACCGGGGCAGTATAATCCTGGATATAGACATCGCTTTTATAAGTACTTTCGTTTCCTGCGGCATCTTTTATGCTAATATGAAAACTGTCCTTTCCTTCCTTAAATACATATTCCTTTTTTACTTCACCCTTCATTTTATTGTCAGTTATAATCACGGTTGCTTTTCTTACGCTTTTGGTAAACTCTTTGTCGGCATCTGTTATTTCAACTTTTATCTCGGGCGGATAAGTATCTTTTTCTTCAGAGAAAACATGTATGTGTAATAAAAACCAGGCGCTTATAAATGCTGTAAACAATACCGGCACACGTAAACAATTATTTCTTTTCATTTCTCACTCTCCCGGTTATCTTCCTAAGTTTTAAAAGTTTCAAAAAAGCCGATACACTTTTTCTGCAGATTAAGTAATATACAGAAAGAAAAGCCGATATCACTGAAAGTGCAATGAAAATAATTTCGATATAATCAATATTTTCCGCCAAAAAATTCTTCAACATAATCAAGCTCTCCTTTCGCTTCTTTTATTCTTTTAAGAATGCTTTCTTTTTCCTTTTCAAATTCCCTTCCGCCATTCTCTTCATTTAAAAACTTTTCCACGGTTTTGAGCGTATTTCTCATTTCCTCCATGCTTATTCCTTCCCTGTAAAAATCCGCACCGTATAAAAGAATCGAATCCGCATACAGTGAATACACTTCCGTTCTTACAACACTTTCTTTTCCCGAAACATCATTTACTATTTCGTTTAAATCCGAATAATATTTCTTATACATTCCGCCGTCTTTTCCCTCTAAAATCATGGACGGTATTTCCGATAAAAAATGCCCTATTCTCGAATATACATCGCTTTCGTTATCGCAAGCTTTGTCAAACCAGTATGTCGCACGGCGGTAATTTTCATTTTCGTCATCCGTATAATAAAAAAGATACATTCTGCCCAGCGCTTCACTGATTCTTTTATGATCTTCTGCCTTTAATCTTCCTTCGTCTCTCTCAAGCATTTCTTCAATTTCCCCAGCCTCCGAATAATCAAAAACATAATCGTTTTTAAGCTCATAAAAGAGACGCAGATACCATTCACCCGACGGTTCCTTTTCTATAAGCTTTATAAGACTTTCTTTCCTTTCACATGAATCAACGGAATTGCATGCGACGTTTACCAAAGCTTCATATTCGTTTCTTTTTTCTCTGACTTTTGCGCAAAGAAAAATACCTGTTACGGAAAGAAAAAATATCACCAGAAAGAAAACATTTTTCTGAACAATTCTCTTTAACTTTTTCACTTCTTTTTCATTTATGGTTTTGATTCTGTTTAAAGCCTTTAGCGCAACTTGTGCACTTTTAAATCTCTCAGACGGATTGTTTTTAAGACACTTGTTCAAAAAGCAGACCATTCCGGGAGAAGGCTCATCTTTTAGAATGTATTTAAGTGTGGCACCCAAAGAAAAAATATCACCCTGCACACCCGTCTCTTTTCCAAGCAGTTGTTCGGGCGGTGCAAAGCATTTACTGGCCCTCTTATCTGCGGCATTTATTTCATCAAAAGAAAAAGATATACCGAAATCAATTAACTTAATTTCGTTATTCTTTGTAAGCATAATGTTGGAGGGTTTTAAATCACGGTAGAGTATCTTTTTTGAGTGAAGAAATATAAGGCAGTTTAGAATCGTACTGCCTATTTTTATAACTTCGGTTTCAGAAAAACCGCCGTAATTTTTTACATATTCTTCAAGATTGCAACCGTCTATAAAATCCATCACAACGCAGTATGAATTTTCAGTTCTTAATATATCAACTATTCTTGGCAGCGCAGGGTGATTTACATTTTTTAAAACAAAAGCCTCGGCATATCCCGCGTTAAAAAAGGATTTGTCTTTTATGATAATTTCCTTCAACGCAAGGAAAGTCCCGACACGCATATCTTTTACCTTGTAGACTTTTGACATGCCTCCGCTTCCTGTCTCTTCTTCCACCCTGTATCTGCCGATAAGGTCACCTTTTCTAATCATTTTTTCATCCTTTTAAACACACAAAAAACAGTTTCTCGACAGATTAAAATTTTCAAATATTATTGGGAAAAATAAGATATGCTTTCTGATAAAGAATTAATCAAAAAGCGCCACAACTCTTCGTTGTGACGCTAATTTTACTCTTAAATAATTAATTTGTAAATCTTATTCTTCGACAGGATCGTAAGTTTTAAAGAAGATATCTCTCTCGATAATATAAATATCTTTGTGATCGTCTTCCCTGCATGTAAGGAAATCTCCGGGTTTTCCGAGGTAATAGCTTTCCTCGTCCCAGGTTGTAAATACTTTTTCGATCTTTCTTAACTCTTTTGCAAATACGCTCGAAGTATCGTGGTTGATACATGCCTTTGCATGAGAAACAAGATTTAATACTTTGCCTTCGTTCTTAATATGAATTGCAGGTTCGTATTCTCCCTTGAATACATATTCCTGTTCAAGTACCTGATATGTATCAAAGAATTTCTTTTTCCTGATAGGCCATACCTCGCCTTTAAATCCGATGAGAATATAGAAGTCGCCGTCAACTTCAGTATCAACGTCGCCTTCGATTGTTCTTATGGTAATCGGAGTGCCGACGGGAAGAATTTCGGACAAATCAACAAATCCGCGGACAATGGGCTTTTTAACATATTTCTTCATGCCCTCAAGCGATATCTCGTAATCCTTTGCGTAGATAATTTCGCTGTTTGCAAAATATCTGTCGAGTCTGTCACGAAGATATTCATCCATTTCTATTTCGCCGTGATTTCTGACGTATAAATCCTTGTCAATATAACCACCGGATTTTTCCACATGACCGCCGCCCGAACCGATATTTTCGGTTAAGTAATCCGCAAGTTCGTTTGCCTTTACTTCCTTGGTACAGCTTCGAATTGATAATTTATATCCGGCAGGAAGTTCGTTGTAAACAACAGAAACTTTTACTTTGTCTACCTGAAGAGCAAGGTCGTTGATAAATCCGAGAATATTGGGATCACAGGGCTCCGAATAAACAATCAGATATTCGTAGGTCTCATTGAAATCATAATGTATCAGTGCCTGTCCCGCGATTTTTAATTCGGGAAGCGAAATATTTGAGTTCGTAAAAGATTTTACCAGCGATTTTGAATACTTTACGGAGTCAATCATATCTCGGTCAAGAGGGTGACTGACTTCCATGAAGTTGCCGGTATCGGTCATAAGTCCGTAGTAAAAAGCAGTACCGAGTTTTAAATTGTCATCGATGAAAAAGCCTTCCTTCATCATCAGTGACCATATAAGTGTCGAGCAGCTGCCAAGGTAAGGTGCGACTTCTCTGTAATCTCCGACACCTGTTCCCTGATGATGGTCAATGATTGCTATCTTTGATGCTGTAAGATTACTTACATTACCCTCTCCGTGCTGACAGTCTACGGTTATTAAAAGCGCATCGCCGAAATCCGTATCTTTCTCGACATATTCAATCGGTATTCCGCATTCTTCAATCATAAGAACCAGATTGGATTTCTGAATTTTACTTCTTCCGCTGTATACAATTTTTACGTCCTTTCCTTCGTGAGAAGTAAAATAAACATAAAGTCCGAAAGCTGATGCAAGTGCATCAGGATCCGGATTGTCATGCGGCTGAATAATAATATTGTCGTATTCTAACAGTTGTGAAAGTATCATTTTTTCTCCAATCCAAGTCTTTTCATCATTTCAAGATTCATCTCATCCACAACATTCTGCGGTCCGACGATCTTTGCGCCTTCACCCAGTCCGAAAATCCATCCGAAAAACTGTTTGCTGACATTTACGTTTTCGATTACCAGGAATTTTTTAGCGCCTGTTTTGACTATATTTACGTCCTTGCCGAACTTGTCGATAACGACACCGGAAAGTTCGTTGTCAAACTCCATTTTTACTCTTTCTGTGCGGCCTGCATACATTCCGAAAACTCTTCCCGAATATTCGGAAATATTAATCTTTTTAAATTCAGATCCGCCTTCTCTTCTTGCTTCCACAAGACTCATTTTATTCATCTTGTCAACTCTGAAATGCTTTATCTTTTCATCCTGCGAATCGTAGGCAACAAGATAATAATTTTCATCATTCCAGATTAAAGCCCACGGAGATACATAGTAGAATTCTCCGTCTCTTTTATACTCGATTTCTTTTTTAGGATTGTAATTAAAATATCTGAATCTGATCTGGCTGTTCTCGGCAATCGCTGAGTGAATCATATCGACATTGATGTAAATACTTTCATTCATCGTCTTTACTCTGTCACCGACCACAACCTGTCTTTCAAGCTTACCCGCATTGTATGCACTCGTTAAACTCTCAAGCTTTTTAATCAGCGCCTTGGACTTTTTATCCGTGATAAATTTGGAAGCCGAAACAGAATCAACAAGAAGTTTTAATTCCGCAAGTTCAAAGGTTCTCTCACCCAAAAAATAACCGTAGTATCTTCCGGAATCATCACCGATTACATCATAACCGAGTTCGCGAAGCGCTTCGAGATCCGAATAAACACTTTTTCTTTCCGCAGATATATCGTTGCTTTCAAGCTCGGTAATAATCTGGGACATGGTCAGAGAATGATCTTCATCCGTCAGCCTTTCCAATATCTTAATCAGATAAATCAGTTTGAATTTCTGATTGTTTCCTTTTGCCATAATTATCCCCTCATAAAAGATTTATTCGGATTGTTTCTCCTCACCGTTTCCGTTGTCAAACTGCTTGGATATTTCCTGAGGAAGCTCATCCAGAGGCTCGGACTTCGGTCTTGCGGTATAAAATCCCTGAATATAATCCACGCCGTATCCTGTAACGGCCTTTAATTCTTCTTCGGTTTCAACACCCTCACCTACAACTCTCATGTCGTTTAATTTTGCGAACTCTATGATGTTGTTGATAAAGAGCTGCTTATTGGAATCTCTGCTTATATCCTTAATCAGAAATCTGTCGATTTTTACGATGTTGGGAGTATATCGTAAAAGATTCTGAATGTTACTCTGTCCCGAACCGTAATCGTCTACCGCCAGCTGTCCGCTCATATCGTCAACGGTTAAAGTTTTAATCTTAAAGAGTTCACCGTCGGAAATCGAATTCTGCTCGGTTATCTCAAATACGCAGTACTTAATGTATTCTTTGTATTTATCCGTAAAGAGTTTAAAGTCTTCGTCATTAAGGAAATGACCGGGAATACTGTTGATGAAAAGTCTTCTTCCTTTGAATTTGTCAAAATGCTTTACGTAGTAATCCATTATTCCGAAAAGTGTCATCTTTTCGAGCTCATAAAGCTTTTTGTATTTTGCCGCAGCCTGCAATAAAACAAGCGGTGAAATATCCACTCCGCCCGATGTTCTCATCAGTGCTTCGTATGCATAAATCTCACCTGTTGCCGCATCTACGATAGGCTGGAAGTGATACGTTAAAAGTTTCTTGTTTAAAACAAGCATCAAATCGTCGTAGTGATCTTTTGAATCTTCGGAAAGTGCATCTTCTAGATAATTCTTTCTCTTGTCATGAAGAATGTTAAGATACAGTTCGCCATATGCAAGTCTCATCACTGAACGAAGGTCTGAATCCCAGCCTTTGGGTTCGATTGTATATCCCACATTAAGTTCGAGATCGTAATCCTTGTACTTGGCGGGATTGTTGTTTTCAACCGATTCAATAAGAGCGTTTACTTCATCGTTGATAATATTCTTTGCGGTTTCGGGATCGTTAAAGTCTCCTGTATAATCAACGACAGCAAATTCATCGTCCGATATACGCGCAATGAATTTCTTTCTGCCCGTATTCTTGGAAAATGCTCTTGCGATAAGTCCCGCTACATCTTCTATTTCACTTACGCCGTAGTTCTCGTAAATGTATTTGTATTTATCCAGTTTAAAGATTGCCATGGCAAATGCGGAAAGATGATTTTCTGTTTTGCCGGTAAATTCGTTAAACCATTTTTCAAGTCCCTTAAGGTTTGAAATCTGTGTCATCGGATCGAGGAATGCAGCCTGTTCAAGTTCCATCTGCATACCCTTCTGAATCATTCTTGTGTAGATGGTTCCGAATGAAAGGTTTAACGCTCTTGACATTCTGTTTACACGGTTTGCCATGTATCCGATGTCACTTGTCTTGTAGAAGTAGAGTCCGTACTGATAGTCTTCAACATAGAGTGAATTAACTACAAATACTGTTTCATCCTTAAGCCATTCTTCCGCATCTGGAACAATCATTTTAAGATCGTCTTCCATGAGTCCGAACTCTTCCTTGCTTTCGGAAGAAAGGATGATGTACTCATTGGGATGTTCTATATCAAGATTGCTCTGGTACATAATGTTAAGCGATTCAAAAAGCATCGATCTGATACATAAATATGATTTGTCGCCCAAGTTGTAATTAACCAGTGCATCAAGCATTTCGGGAAGGTTTTCGCACATGAGGAATTTATCCGCACCCGCAAAAACATAGGATTCATGCGATGAGAAATCTCTGTTAATTCTCATGCATTCAGCCATTCTTTCTCTGTAATCCGAGAAGTCTTCTTCACTCGGACATCCGCAGGATTCGTTGTAAATAACCTTGTAAGGAATTTTTACGATTCTTTTTTCTGCCTTACCGCTGAAAATCTCGCGAAGAATATTTGCACAGGCTAAAGCTTCACCCTCGATATTTCGTCTGACCGTAGTGATATTGGGAATAAAATATTTACCTTCTTCAATACCGTCGTAACCGGTAACTATAACATCTTCGGGAACCTTGTATCCGAGCTTTTTAAGTTTCGTGCAGACAGCAATAGCCATAATGTCGTTAGCACAGAAAATCGCTTCTGGCGGCTTCTTTCTGTCACGGATAATTCTGTCGATTTCCTCGCATGCGGTAGTATCTTTAAACTCTCCGTATCCGACCATACTGTCGTCAAAGTTGATGTTTTCATCGCCGAGAGCTTTCTTGTAACACGCAAGTCTGTCAAGCGTATCAGGGTCCCATCTGTATCCGCCCATAAAGAACGTATCTTTAGCGCCGTGGTCTCTGATTACGTGTCTTATAAGATTTTTGTAAGAGGTTTTGTAATCGTCCGAAACGCAGAAACATCCCTCGTTTTCGGAATTGATTAAAATCACCGGAACATTCTTTTCCTTAGCCTTGGAAATAAGTTCGGAGCCGCTCTGCTTGTTGGCAAGTCCTCTGTCGAAAATAATCAGACAGTCCAGAATATCATAGTTGATGATATTGTAAACGCTGGATGCTCCCGAATCATATATACTGCCATCGTAAACACTTAAAAGACTGTTAAAAACAATCAGTTTGAAATTCTCCCTGACTATTTCCTCGTTAAGCATTTTGACAAAATCGGACTTATATCCCGTATGAACTGCCGATATGCACAAACCGATAATTTTTTTCTTTCCTATCATTGCAAAACCTCAATACAAAACACATTTGTACGTTAACTACTAAACATTGTAATAAAGGTCAAATTCTGCAGGATGAGGTATCTTGTTGATGCCTGCACATTCAGCCTTTTTAACCTTTATGAAATTATCAATAAGTTCAGCGGGGAATACATCGCCGGCCTTAAGATAATCGTTGTCTTTTTCCAAAGCATCAAGCGCTTCGTCCAAAGATGTGGGAAGACCCGTGAGTTTTGCCTTTTCTTCCTCGGGAAGATTGAAGAGATTGCAGTCGTAAGGACCCCATCCGTTTGCATGAGGATCGATCTTGTTTAATACGCCGTCAATACCTGCCATAAGAATTGCTGCGTATGCAAAATAAGGATTGCATGTAGCATCGGGGTTTCTTAACTCAAATCTTCTTAATTCCGGAGCCTTTGCATATGCGGGGATTCTGATAACCGCGCTTCTGTTACTTGTTGCATATCCTACAGTAACGGGTGCTTCAAATCCGGGTGTAAGTCTCTTAAAAGAATTAGTCGAAGGATTTGTGATTGCACATAAAGAAGCGATATGTTTTAAAATACCGCCCATAAAATAATGAGCCGTTTCGCTTAAATGCGAATAGCCGTTGTCATCGGAAAATACAGGTTCGCCGTCTTTTAAGAGAAGCATGTGAACATGCATTCCGCTTCCTGCCTCGCCGTATACGGGCTTGGGCATAAATGTTGCGGAAAGGCCGTATCTTGCAGCCACATTTCTGATGATGTATTTAATTAAAACCGTTGCATCGGCCATCTTGGAAAGTTCGCCGAGTTTGGGTTCAATTTCAAACTGTCCTGCGGCACCTACTTCGGGATGATGATACTTAACAGGTATTCCTGCTTTTTCAATCTCAAGCACCATTTCGCTTCTTGCTTCAAAACTTGTGTCCTGAGGCTTTGCGATATGATATGCCTTCTGTTCCCTGATGACATTTCCCTGGCCTTCGTAAGCTCCGTTCCAGGGTGCCTGTGCCATATCGATTTCATAAGAAACCGCATTGTGTGATACTTCCCATGTGACTTCGTCAAAAAGATAAAATTCAAATTCAGGAAGAATCTTCATTGTATCGGCTATACCGGTACTCTTTAAATACTCAATTGCCGAATTGATGATGTTTCTCGGATACTGCTTAAGCGGTCTGTTGTTGGGGTAATCGATTATCATTGCGTTACCCGTCATTGAAATGGTCGGAATATCACAGAAAGGATCGATGAATGCCGTGTCCGGATCCGGGATAAAGACCATGTCGGATTTTTCTACCACTGCGTAACCATAGTTGGATGCATCAAATCCGATTCCGTTTTTCATAATACTCTCATCAAAGCCCGAAGCCGGAATGGTAACGTGGCGGTAATTTCCGTTGATATCCACCATCTTAAAATCGACCATATCGATTCCGTTTTCTTTGATCATGTTAATGACGTCATTAACAGTTTTGCCCATATGTAACCTCCCTTAATATATAAAAATCTTCCTTTGATTTTCTTTACTGATTTGTGTATTCTCCGTATTCGCAGCCTACGTTTCTGGCTTCGATTACGTCGATAAGTTCAAGGCCCTCCCTCTTTTTCTCATACAGTTTAAGTATTGCTTTGCCTGTTCCGCCGTTCCAGAGTCTGTTATGCTTTTTCGTTCCGTCGGGCGCAACGTAATTAACGAAAAGCATTTCTTTCTTCGGGCATACAACGTTTATCTGCAGAAGGCTCTTTTTATTCTCCAACCATACCTTCCAGATAACCTTGTCCATTGTTTCGTTGCAGGAAAATCTCTGTCTTGCCAAAGTCCAGGGCTTTGAGAAATTATAATCATATTCCCTGCCTTCGTAGAAAAGACCTCCCAAAAGCTTACCGTCCAAAGCAATTCCGAATACTCTCGGTCTTCCTCCGCCTACGTCAAAAACACTGTTCTCCAACTTCTGTTTTTTGACTCTTGAGTAAAGATTGTTTGAGGAAAGCCATAACCAGGGTGATGTGAAATCCCTGCCCCAGTTCTTGTCGGCATATCCGAAACATTTATCGGGTATAACATTGTATTCCCTGCCGTTAAACTTAATGGTTCCGCTGTATTTTGTCTTCATACCTTCGGCATGCCAGTACATGTCAAATGCCTGAAGTTCACGCATTATCTTTCCTGCACCGTAACCGACATTGTATGAAATCTGTTTTTCGATTTTTATCTTCCATTCGATTTCGCCTGCATCACACATCCATTCGGGATGGCGTGCGGCACCGCCCTTTGATACCTTTACGATACCACAGGTCTCGTTTTCACTTAAAAAGCAGTTACCCGCTTTGATTATAAATGGAGTTCCGGGTCTGATAATGACCTTTTTGACGCCGTAGAATCTGTGAAGCTGAACATGCTCTTCGCCCCAGCAGCCGGCTTTGATCATGACATATGAGGGCTTCTCGTTCTTGCTTCCCCCGCCCTGAGTCTGACCGAACACGGGATACTTTTTCCCGTATTTAGGATTTACAACAAAAAACTCAATAAAAAATGCCTTCTCTTCTCCTGTTGCCGCATCAACTGCGGTAAGTGAATGCCACCACCAGTCATATCCCTTTTTGCCAAAAGATTTGTTTAACATGAAGGCATCCCTTTTTTCGTCATGAATATTGAACATTTTTAAACCTCCCACATACATCAAAATTATAACACATTTTAAAGTAGATTTTAACTATAAAATATAATATATAAGCGGATGGACAAACTTTTTGGGAAATTAAAAAATGACCGGCATTTTCGTGATTTTATGTTACGTCGGTCATTTTTTTATCTTTTTTGTACGAAATAAAATTAAATTGTGATTTAACTTTTAATGTACTTGCTTTAAATTAGAGAGTATATTACTATTCCATCTCTCCGAGGCCTTCATTGATACCAAGGATAACAATACCTACGATAACTGCGATAACGCAAGCGTACTGGCTGGCTTTAAGCTTCTCTTTTAAGAAGATTCTTGAAAGAATTACGGATACGATACAGTATGATGCAATCATCGGAGCAGCCAGCATAGGCTTTGATGCCATTGCAAATACATAAAAGATCTGTCCGAATTCCTCAAAGCATGCAGCAGAACCCTTGGTTCGAAGTTCCTTTAAAGCGAAAGGATTGTATGCCTTTTTGGTTTTGATAAGCATAAAGATATAACAAACGATACCTGCAAGAAGGAATGTAAGTCCGTAAAGAATAAGTACGTCAATTTCTCCGAGTCCCAAGCCTGTCTCTTCATCAAGAATGATTCCGTCTGCAGCGGTTCCTATTGTATCAAACAGACAGTAAATAATCGGGAA
Source organism: Lachnospiraceae bacterium (assembly GCA_017538995.1). Taxonomy (GTDB): domain Bacteria; phylum Bacillota; class Clostridia; order Lachnospirales; family Lachnospiraceae; genus UBA3766. The sequence continues at coordinate 23,424 of JAFYHV010000107.1, forward strand.
AAGTAAAGCAAGTGCTCCGAACTGATATTTTCTGTTCTTTTTCTTTTCATCGTCGGACTTTGCAACTTCGTTTGCTTCTTTTCTGGAAAGTCTGTTTTCAACGATTGCAAGCGCTACTACACCGGCAATAATGATAACTGTACCGATAATATTTAATATTGAAAAGTCTCCGAGATCGTCGTTAATGGTTCCGGTTATAAGGAAGAATATCATCATTGCAATCATTGAAAATGCACCTGATGCATTCTGAATCGGAGAAATAATCGATACTTCAAGATATCTTAATCCTGCATATCCCACTACCATCGAGATAATGTATGCAAGTGATGCGGGTGTGTACTTAACAGCATTTATAACAAGGCTCTTTAAGTTAAATCCGCTCTCTGAAAACGGAAGCAGGATAAGCGCGACAATCCCCATCACCAGACCTACCCATACCGCAATTTTCAAATGGGAATGTTTATCTGTTTCATCAGTTCCCATTTTATAAAACAGATCGGCGCATCCCCAGCCAAGTGTTGCAATTAATGCGAAAATAAACCAGCTCATTTCAAGTCTCCTTCATTTAGTCATTTTCTCATTTATTCATTTCCCTGTGCTGCCACAAGGTTAGAAATCCATATTCCTTTTTTAATCATCACATAACCTACAATAACCTTGATAAAATCAAGCGCCTGTACGGTTATAAAGATTCCGTAGATATGCATATTGGTGTAATGCGATAAAAGAAATGCCACTGTTCCGCAGACGGTCCATGAAAATACCGAATCAAATATAAAGGTAATTACGGTCTTTCCGCCCGAACGAAGCGTAAAATACATCGAGTTTAAGAATCCCTGCAAAGGGAAGAACGATGCATTTATGATAATAAACATCGTAGCCATTTTCTTGGACGATTCGGTTGTATCGTAAAGAGTCGGAAACCATCCTGAAAGTCCGATAAGCGCAGCGGTTAATACAAGACATACAATTGCGGTAAACCACATAAGCGTAACGGACGAATCCTTGGCTTTTTTGAATTCTCCCGCACCGAGCATCTGTCCGATAACAATACCTACGGCATTACCGAGTGCTATAAATACTACGTTAAGAAGGTTGCAGATGGCGTTGGAAATATTCATTCCCGCCAATACATCCAGACCTCTTCTTGAGTAGCAGGTGGTCATAAAAGCAATAGCACCGGCCCAGAGAAATTCGTTTAACATGATGGGAACACTTTTTCTTAAAATCGGCTTTATCATCGCCGTATTCTGTATGAAAAGTGTTTTATACAATCCTTTTAAGAATATATGCTTTTTGCTTCTTAAATGTGCCCAGGCAACCAGTACTACAAACTCAGCCACTCTCGCAAGAACAGTCGCATATGCGGCACCTGCCACGCCGAGCTTCGGAAATCCGAATTTACCGAAGATTAAAAGATAGTTAAACACAACATCCACAGCCACGGATATAATACCCGCAACCATAGGTTTGAAACTCTCGTCGGTCTCCCTTAAACTCGTTGCATAAACCTGGGTAAGCACAATAAAAGGAATGCCCATGAGCATTATTCTTAAATAATCTTTTGCGTGGGAAAGTGTTAAAGCCGCATCGATTTCTTCAGACTGGCCTTTCATGTAAAGACCGAGCAGGAAATTATCGAAATTAAAGAATATTACTATTCCCAAAAGGCCGCAGATGATCGCCATCCAGAATTTCAATCTGAATACGTCCTGTACGCCTTTAATATCTCCGTTGCCGTAATACTGTGCTCCGTAAATTCCGGGGCCCGAAAGCGCTCCGAAAAGAGCAAGCCAGAAAACAAACATAAGCTGTCCCGCGATCGAGACAGCAACTATTGCTTCCGTGCCAAGACTTCCGACCATCAAATTGTCGACAAGTCCTACTGCATTGCCGATTCCGTTCTGAATCATAATGGGAATCGCAAGGAGGCATGTTTTCTTAAATAAATCTTTGTCTATTCTTGTTTTTGTTTTCATTTTTCAAATTTATCTGTTTTATTCTAAGTATCTTTCAAGCCGTGCCCGACTATTTTATCATACCCGATATGAATATTTCCAGTCCTATTCCTATAAGAATTATTCCGCCGAAAATCTGGGCTTTGGTCGAAAACTTATCTCCGACTTTTTTGCCTATGAATATTCCAACCATACATATGGCGAAAGTCACGACAGAAATAATGCCTGCGCAGAGAAGCGCCTCCAAAATTCCGTACTCGGCAATTGCAAAACCTGTGGAAAGTGCATCTATTGATGTTGCTATTCCCTGAACAATCAAAAGCTTTACGGTCAAAACTTCCGCTGCTTCTTCCTTATCCTTGTTCCTTACGGCTTCTACTATCATCTTAATTCCGATAAAAGCAAGAAGAATCAGTGCAATCCAGGGAATAAATTTTTCAAATATCTTAAAGTATTTTACGATTGTGTGAACGCAAAGCCATCCTATTAAGGGCATTGCGGCCTGAAAGAAAGCAAAGACGCCTGCTATTGTAAGCGACTTCGAAGCTTTCATTTTAGGTTCATTTAGTCCGTTTGCAATCGATACCGAGAAAGCATCCATCGCAAGCCCGACGCCGAGCAGTATGCTGTTTACAATTAAAACTGCAAATTCGTTCATTTAAAAACCCTCTTATTGTCAACAATAGGCGCGGGAGGTATTTCTCCCGCGCCCTGTTTTTATGATAAAAACTTTTAATTTACATTCCGGATGAATAGTTGGGTGCTTCCTTGGTGATATGAATATCGTGAGGATGACTTTCTTTTAAGGATGCTGCGGAAATCTTAACGAATTTTCCGTTTGTCTTAAGTTCCTCAATGGAAGCTGTACCGCAGTAACCCATACCGCTTCTTAAACCGCCGATAAGCTGGAATACGGTATCTTCGAGTCTGCCCTTGTATGCTACTCTTCCTTCAACGCCTTCAGGAACAAGCTTCTTTGCATCGGTCTGGAAGTATCTGTCTTTTGAGCCGTTTTCCATAGCTGCGATGGAACCCATGCCTCTGTAAACCTTGAACTTTCTTCCCTGAAAGATTTCATATTCGCCGGGAGCTTCGTCACAGCCTGCAAACATTGAACCCATCATACATACGTTAGCGCCTGCAGCAATTGCCTTGGTCATATCGCCCGAATACTTGATACCGCCGTCTGCGATAATGGGTATTCCGTATGTCTTAGCTACATCGTAGCAGTCCATGATGGCTGTAATCTGAGGAACACCGATACCTGATACGACACGTGTTGTACAGATGGATCCGGGTCCGATACCAACCTTAACGCAGTCTGCACCGGATTCGATTAATGCCTTGCATGCTTCGCCTGTTGCAACGTTACCTGCAATAACCTGAAGATCGGGATAATTCTCTTTAATCATTCTTAAGCACTTAAGAACGTTTTCCGAATGGCCGTGAGCGGAATCAAGTACTACAACGTCTACTTTAGCGCTTACAAGTTCTTTAACTCTGTCAAGAACATTGGCTGTGATTCCTACACCTGCGCCACAGAGAAGTCTTCCCTGTTCGTCTTTCGCGGATAAAGGATATTTAATTGTCTTTTCAATATCTTTTATGGTAATGAGTCCGACAAGATTGTAATTGTCATCTACAATCGGAAGTTTCTCTTTACGAGCCTTGGCTAAGATGTTCTTTGCTTCGTCAAGAGTAATGCCTTCCTTGGCTGTTACAAGGCCTTCACTGGTCATGGACTCTTTGATTAACTTGGTCATGTCGGTTTCGAACTTAAGGTCACGGTTCGTGATGATACCGACTAACTTTTTATTTTCCGTAATGGGTACGCCTGAAATTTTAAATTTGCTCATCAAAGCATCCGCATCAGCGAGTGTATGCTCGGGTGAAAGTGAAAACGGATCGGTAATAACGCCGTTCTCGGATCTTTTTACCTTATCGACTTCTTCAGCCTGTTCTTCAATAGACATGTTCTTGTGAATAATACCGATACCGCCCTGACGTGCCATTGCGATTGCCATACGGCTTTCGGTAACGGTATCCATTCCCGCACTCATCATGGGAATGTTCAGTTTGATGGTCTTGGTAAGATACGTGGAAATATCCACCTGGTTAGGTATAACCTGTGAATAACCGGGAATCAGTAAGACATCATCAAAAGTAATTCCTTCCTTGACTATTGTACCCATTACAAATCCTCCTTATTTATATAAATTTATGTTTTAGCATATTACGATTTTTTGACCTTCTGAGGATAAAATCTGACGATGGGTGCCATAAAATCATCGCTAAAAGAAACGAGAATTTTTCTTTTGCCGTCGTACCAGAGTTCGTAAACCTTGGTCTCGTCAGTATCTTCTCCTGCGCTGTAATCGGAAACCGCTGCCTGTCTGTTGGCATAGCCTCTTAAAGCATCGCTGCCCTTTACAGCCAGAATTTCCATTTTATTTAAATCAATCGTATCGACCTGTTTTCTGCTGTTTAAGTTGTAGATTCTGTCAATTCTTATTTCTTTATCAAGATATGTGTACTCGTATTCTACGGACATTCTCCTAAAATAAACGAAGAAAGAAGCAAGTCCGCCGCCCACGATAGCGATAATAAAAAAGGGGCTCACCAAAATCGCCGCCGGCAGCGCAAGTACTGCCACAACCAAAAATGTGTACCCCAACACTTTATTTACAACATTGTCACGCTGCTTAATAAGCAGTTCTTTCATGGTTTCGCTCATTTTTTACCTCGTACAAACTGAGTGTCCACTAGTCACTTTTCTGTCTCAAAAATAAAAATATTAGACATATTCTATAATATTTGAGATTTTCTTTCAAGCCCTATATTGCTTTTTATTTGTAACTTTTTTAAAATATTATTGTTGCAGGGCTTTTTAAGGCTCAGCCGTTGTATTTTCGGAGGGCGCAATGCTTTTTAACTCATATATTTTCATACTAATATTTATTCCTTTGTGCCTTTTGGGATACTTTCTTTTAAACTCTTTTAAGCGCTACATTCCGGCTCAGTGCGTGCTTTTCGGAATGTCGCTCTGGTTTTACGGATACTTCAATTACCGTTATCTCCTTATAATAATAGCCAGCATACTGATAAACTACGGAATATATGTATTCATGGGGAAACTTCGCGATAAAAACAAAAGCGCAAAGGCTTTGATGATCTTAGGCGTGGCTGTTAACCTCGGAATTCTCGGTTTCTTTAAATATACAGACTTCTTCCTTACAACAGTTAACCAGGTATTTAAGAGCAATATACCTCTTTTAAGAATAGTTCTGCCGCTCGGTATAAGTTTCTTTACCTTCCAGCAGATTTCCTTTATCGTCGATGCTTACAAGGGCAATGTGGGCAAATACAAGTTCATTTACTATGCTTCGTTCGTGGCATTCTTCCCGCAGTTAATTGCAGGTCCCATCGTAACCCACGACGAGCTCATCACTCAGTTTACTGACGAGTCAAAGAAGAAGTTTAATTTTGACAACCTCGTAAAAGGAATATTCCTCTTTACAATCGGTTTATCCAAGAAGGTGCTTATAGCGGATGTTTTAGGTGCCGTGGTCAATTACGGTTATGTTGCTCCGGAGAGACTTAATTCAGGCTCCGCATGGATTGTAATCCTCGCCTACACTCTTCAGATTTATTTCGACTTCTCAGGCTACTGCGATATGGCAGTCGGCCTCGGAAAGATGTTTAACATAGACATTCCGTTTAACTTTAATTCGCCCTACCTTTCGACTTCGATTACCGAATTCTGGGACAGATGGCATATGACATTAACGCGTTTCTTCACAAAGTATGTCTACATTCCTTTGGGCGGTAACAGAAAAGGCCTTGCCCGCACATGCTTAAATATCTTTATCGTATTTCTTTTAAGCGGTTTCTGGCACGGCGCAGGCTGGACATTCATCCTCTGGGGCGTTTTACACGGTATCTTCAGTATTATTACAAGACTCTTTAAAAAACAGGATAAGATCCATATCAAACCTATTGGGCTTATCATTACTTTTATATTTGTAAACATTACATGGGTATTCTTCAGGGCAGAAAGCATTCCCGTTGCACTTGATATTTTAAAGACTGCTTTCTCCTTTAAATTTGCGCCCATTGATCCAATTATATTAAATGCTTTCCGTACTCCGGAACTCGTACAGCTTTTGGCCTTTGCGGATATCGAGGAAAAACTCCCGAATATTATTCCCATAGGCTTTATGCTTGTTGCGACCGCGATTGCGTTTATACCTTTTAACTCCAAAAAGATGTTTGAAAAGTTCAAGCCCAATACACTTACACTCATCTTTACTATTCTTTTCTTTATATGGAGTTTCTTATCGTTAAGCGGCGTAAGTACGTTCCTTTACTTTAACTTTTAGGAGATTTGAAAATGAAAAAAAGCAGAAACTTTTTCATAATCTTCATATCGGTATTTTTAGTCACTGTGCTTCTTTTAGGAGCACTGGTTGTTTACGTTGATCCGTATTTCCATTATCATGCTCCGATTGCAGGCAAAAACTATATCTTAAAAGAGCAGAGATATCTTAATGACGGTATCGTAAAGAACTTTGATTATAACGCAATGATTGTCGGCAGTTCGATGACCGAAACCATGAGACCTTCAGTAATGGATTCACTCTTTGGCACAAAAGGAATCAAGGTTCCTTTCTCGGGCGGAAGCTACAGGGAAGTAGGCGATCTTGAAAGAGTTGCGCTTTCTCACAATTCAAATATAAAGATGGTTGTCCGCGGCCTTGACTGTCTCAGATTTTTCGATGATAAAGATGCCAGGGATTACGAAGAGGATTCTTATCCTACTTACCTTTACGACAACAATTATTTAAATGACGTAAAATATATTTTCAGCAAAAACGCAATTATTGATTCAGGGCTTATCTTAATTCAGAGAGGTGCTGCTGCCACTCCTTCTTCATTTGATACATATTCAAACTGGAGTAACGATTTTACATACGGAAAAGAAGCCGTGCTTAATCATTACAACAGAGATGAAGTCGAGTTTGTGGAAGTTCAGAAAGATTTAACCGAGGCCGAAAAGAAAACCATTTATGAAAACATCACACAGAATGTAACATCAATTGCGGATGATTATCCTGATACAGAGTTTTATATTTACTACACGCCTTACAGCATTTATTATCTCGATTATTTCAAACAAACGGGTGAGTTAAGCAGGCAGATTGAGGCTGAGAAATATATTACTTCTCTCTTACTTGAGCATAAGAACATTCATGTTTTCTCTTTCTATATGAAACATGAACTGATTGAAAATCCGGATTATTACAAAGATTTGGCCCACCACAGCCAGGATGCTTCGGATATGATTCTTAACTGGCTCTACGAAGGCGAGGGTGAACTTACAAAGGAAAACTACAAAGAGTATTACGACGATTTATTTGACTACTATTCTTCATTTGATTTTGATTCACTGTTTTAAATATCTCATAAAAGAACCGGTCTGAAATTCAGACCGGTTTATTTTTTATTCTGGTTTTTTGTTGCCTTTTATTTTCTTGAAATGTTCTTTTATCTTTGTTTCGTATCCCAAATCTCCGGGCTTATAAAAACTTAAGTCCTTTAATTCGTACGGCAGATACTGTTCCTTCACGTAGTGGTTCTCATACAGATGAGGATACTTATATTCAACACCGTGTCCGAACTCTGCTGCACCGGGATAATGTGCATCTCTTAAATGAATAGGTATCGGATGATTACCACCTTCTGCAACCGCCTTATGCGCATCTTCCAAAGCTACCGTAACGGAGTTGGATTTGGGTGCGCAAGCAAGATAAATTGCCGCATGTGATAAGATAAGTTCTGCTTCAGGAAGTCCGACTCTTTCAACCGCAAGGGAAGCATTGGTTGCAACCACAAGTCCCATAGGGTCTGCGTTACCTACATCCTCGGAAGCAAAAATCATCATACGTCTTGCAATAAACGTTACACTCTCTCCAGCCTCAAGCATTCTGACTAAATAATACTCTGCGGCATCGGGATCGGAGCCACGCATACTTTTAATAAATGCGGAAATCGTATCGTAATGATTGTCGCCGTCCTTGTCGTATTTAAGAGTTCTTTTCTGAACGCATTCGCCTGCAACTTCAAGCGTAATATGAATCTTTCCGTCCTCGTCTCTGGGCGTGGTCATAACAGCTAATTCAATACCGTTTAAAGCCACTCTCGCATCGCCGTCGGCGGTATCTGCGAGGAATTCAACAGCTTCATCATCTATACACGCATTCATTGCGCCAAGACCTCTGTCTTCATCTTTTACCGCGGTCTCTATTAATGACTTAACATTCTCTTTTGACAAAGGCGAAAGTCTGAATATATTTGATCTTGAAACCAGAGCCTTGTTTACTTCAAAGAAGGGATTCTCCGTTGTCGCACCGATTAGTGTAATCGTACCGTCTTCAACGTATGGTAAAAGGAAATCCTGCTGTGCCTTGTTAAAACGGTGAATTTCATCTATAAAAAGAATTGTTTTCTTTCCTGAGAAAGATATCTCTTTCTTGGCTTCGTTAACAACCTCTTCCATATCTTTCTTGCCCGATATGGTGGCGTTTAACTGCTTGAATTCGGCCTTGGTTGTATTGGCAATAACTTTGGCGAGCGTGGTCTTTCCGCATCCCGGAGGACCGTAAAAAATCAGCGAACCGATTCTGTCCGCTTCTATCGCACGCCTTAACATCTTTCCTTCGCCGAGGATATCTTCCTGCCCTACAACCTCATCGAGCGTTCTGGGGCGCATTTTAACGGCTAAAGGTGCTTCTTTTTTCAGTTTCTGTTCTTTTGCAAATTCAAAAATATCCATTTTATTTAAACTGGTTCTGCGCAGAATCGTATTTAAATCCTGCTGCCTCAAGTTTCTTTTTTATCTCTTCTGCGCTAACGTCAAGTCCGTCAGCCAAATCATCAAGGCTTGCATACTGATCACGCAGTTTCATGTTTATTACACTTAATAACATTATAGGGTCTTCGGGTAACATTACTGTCTTCCTTCAAATATCTTTTTCTTAAAATATTCGCCTCTTTCAGCGAAGTTTTTAAAATATCCGTAGCTTGCTGCCGCAGGTGAAAGAACCACAGCGTCTCCTGCCTCTGCATATTTTAAAACCACTTCCAGAGCTTCGTCTATATCTTTTACCTTTTTGCAGTTAAAAGGTCGCTCAGCCTCTTCGTAGATTCTCTCGCCCGTAGCATATGCACAGAGGAATATAATGTCACGTGCTTCTTTTATGAACTTAATAAGTTCCTCGTAGCCGATGCCTCTGTCCATTCCGCCGATAATTGCAATCTTAATATTCGGAATACTCTTGCAGGCATTGATTGTTGCAAGAGGGATTGTTGAAATTGAATCATCGTAATAATCGATGCCGTCCACATTTCCGATAAACTCGAGTCTGTGAGGAAGTCCTTCGAATTTCTCTATCTCAAGGATTGTATCGTCTTCGTTTAATTTAAGTCCGCTGACGCAGACCTTTTTAACAAATTCAGCATTCCACTGATTGTGCTGGCCCAGAATTTTTAAATCGTATTTATGCTCTTCGAATTCGGGGATTCTGTATTCAAGACCGCGCATGTTGAGTCTCGGTACGCTCTCTCCCACGAAGATCTTATCGCCCGGAATCTGATACCTGCCGATATTCATTTTTGCGAGAGCATATTTTTCAAAGGTTTTGTAATAATCGAGGTGCTCTTCGTAGAGATTTAAAAATACCGCAAAGTGAGGCGATACACGCACGTTGTTAAGCTGATGACAGCTCATCTCCATTACGGCGATTGCCTGTGAATCGGAAGCCATTTCCTCATAATAATCCAGGCAGGGAATACCGATATTTCCTACCAGAACAACTCTGTTTGAAATAAGATTTGTCAGGACATGATAAAGCATACTGGTAGTGGTGCTCTTGCCCTTCGTACCGGTAATGCCTATCGTACGGTCTCTGAATTCTTCTAAGAACAGTTCCGTCTGTGAAGTATATTTTTCATCGGGATAGTCTCCGGGAATGCCGGGACTTTTTATGATAAAATCGTATCCTTCTTCGTTTAATTCTTCGGGTTTGCCTTCGAATATTTCTATCTTTGAAGGTTTGCAGTATTTCTTAAGAAAACCTTCTGTGGATTTGCCTTCTATACCGTAGCCCCAGATGAGTACGGATTTGTTATCAAATTTCTCGGTTATGCTCATTTCTTTTATCCGTCTTTACGAAAGTTTTTTGGGTGTGCTTTCAATCGCATATATAACATCATCAAGTGCTACCAGATCGTCTAAAAGATCGTATCCGCCATCTCCGTTGGTAATCGGAAAAATAGCTTCGATTCCGATATGATCCATACGTCCGCTTCTTGATGCAACAACCATAAAATTCTTAGCCTTAAAATCTTTTTCAAGAATTTTAAGGAATGAATTAACTTTGTTTTCGTCTCTTAATTCAATGTATATCTCAACATTTTTTCTGCGCTCTTTTTTGTCGTTTTCAAGCGTATATAAAACCGAGGTTGCAATAAGCACAATAACGGTACATGTGCATGCACCTACGTAAAATCCGAAGCCTGTTGCGATACCGATTGTACCTACCGCCCAGATACCTGCTGCAGTGGTAAGTCCTACGATATGATCTCTTCCTTTGGTAAGAATTGTTCCGACACCCAGGAAACCTAAGCCCGATATAACCTGCGCGGGAATTCTGGCAGCGTCGGAACTTAATTCCAGGTTTATAACAATGTACTGGGCAATCAGTGAAGTCATGCTGGCGCCAAGGCATACCAGTATATGCGTTCTGAAGCCTGCAGGTCTTTTGTATTTTTCTCTTTCAAGGCCTATACATCCTCCGAGGAAGCCTGCCAAAAGAAGTCTGATGATAACGGTTACTGAGTTAAAACTCTCAAGAAAATCGATTACCTGAGTCATATTCACCTCCGGGTTTATTTAACGCCCTACAAAAAATAATTATATCATAAAATGCGTCTTTCAAAAAGAAATACTCAAAAAACGACATGCA
>JAFYHV010000017.1 GCA_017538995.1 Lachnospiraceae bacterium
ATCGGTATCATTCACTTAAAAGATGCGTTAAGATACCAGTCAAACTTTAAAGACAGAGACGGCGCTATCAGAAGATATCCCAAACTTTTAAGAGAAGCCAGATTTGTATCCGAGACCAGAAAAATAGACGATCTTTTCAAGAAAATGAAAGACGACAAGCTTCAGATGGTTATCGTAATCGACGAATACGGTCAGACCAGCGGACTTGTAGCGATGGAAGATATCTTGGAAGAAATTGTCGGTAATATTCTGGACGAATACGACAAAGAAGAGACTTTTGTCGAGTCAAAAGGCGAGAAAAGTTATGAAATCGACGGACTGACTCCGCTCGAGGAATTAAGTGATATTCTGGGCATCGATTTGGAGAGCGAAGATGAGGATATTGAAACCATAAACGGTTTCCTCACAAACAAGCTCGGATATGTGCCGGAAAATGATGATAAATCGGTCATTGAATATGGCGGTTATTCGTTTAAAATACTTGAAGTTGAGAATCATATAATCAAATCTGTTTTTGTTACAAAAATAACTAGCGAAGATGCAAATAATAACGCTGATTTTGTTGAAAAACAGGCATCAAAATGATATAATATGTTGTTGATTTTTACGTAACAGGAGGAACTTATGTCCGGACATTCAAAATTTGCCAATATTAAACACAAAAAAGAAAAGAATGATGCAGCCAAAGGAAAGATTTTTACGATTATCGGACGTGAAATTGCGGTTGCCGTTAAAGAAGGCGGTCCCGATCCCGCAAACAACTATAAACTTGCAACAGTTATAGCTAAAGCCAAAGCAAACAACATGCCTAACGATACAATCGACAGAGGTATCAAAAAAGCTGCAGGCGAAGGCGCAAGCGTTACATACGAACAGTGTACTTACGAAGGATACGGACCTAACGGTATCGCAATCATCGTTAAATGCCTTACAGACAACAAGAACAGAACAGCAAGTAATGTTCGTTCCGCATTTACCAAAGGACAGGGTAACATCGGAACACAGGGCTGTGTATCATACATGTTTGATGAGTGTGGTCAGATTATTATCGACAAGGAAGAATGCGATATGGATGCTGACGACCTTATGATGATTGCTCTTGATGCAGGTGCTGACGATTTCAGCGATGAAGAAGACAGCTACGAAATCATCACATCTCCCGATGCAATCAATGATGTTATCAAAGCTATGGAAGACAACAATATTCCCATGGCTCAGGCTGAAGTAACAATGCTTCCGCAGAATTACGTTAAGCTTGATGATGAAACAGCAATCAAGAATCTTCAGAGAACTCTTGATTTACTTGATGAAGATGATGACGTCCAGAACGTTTATACTAACTGGGACGAAGAATAAACTAAACTATTAAAGAACTACGAGGAATAAGAAAAAATGAGCGATTACAGTATTGAGACAAAATGTATTCAGTCGGGCTGGAAGCCCACTAAAGGTGAAGCAAGAATTTTACCCATTTATCAGTCAACAACATTTAAGTATGATACATCTGAGCAGATGGGTGATTTATTCGATTTAAAGGCTTCAGGATATTTTTACACTAGACTTCAGAACCCTACAAATGATTTTGTTGCTGCAAAGATTTGCGATATGGAAGGCGGCGCAGCAGCAATGCTTACATCTTCAGGTCAGGCAGCCAACTTCTATTCGGTTTTTAACCTTGCAGAAGCAGGAGATCACATTATTATCAGTTCTGCACTCTATGGTGGTACATTTAACCTTTTGACTACCACAATCGCTAAGATGGGTATTGAAACAACTGTTGTCGATCCCGAGATTTCTCTTGAGGATTTAAGAAAAGAATTCAAGCCCAACACAAAATGCTTACTTGCCGAATCTATTTCAAATCCTTCACTTGTTGTACTTGATTTTGAAAAATTCGTTACTGCAGCACATGAAGCAGGCGTACCTGTAATTGTTGATAATACATTCCCTACACCAGTTAACTGCAGACCTTTTGAATACGGAGTTGATATTGTTACACATTCAACTACAAAGTACATGGACGGACATGCAGTATCTGTCGGTGGATGTATCGTAGATTCCGGTAACTTTGACTGGACTAAATATCCCGATAAATTCCCCGGATTATGCTTCCCTGATGAATCATATCACGGAACAAATTATACAGAGCAGTTCGGTAAAGCTGCATTTATCGTAAAAGCTACAGCAACTCTTATGAGAGATTTAGGTTCGATCCAGTCTCCTCAGAACGCTTTCTACGTAAACTTAGGTCTTGAAACACTTCACCTTCGTATGCAGAGACACTGTGAAAATGCTTTAGCAGTTGCTAAATGGCTTAAAGCACAGGATAAGGTTGCCTGGGTTAACTATCCCGGACTTGAAGGTGATATTTACTACGAGAGAGCAAAGAAGTACATGCCTAACGGTACCTGCGGTGTTCTTACATTCGGTATCAAGGGCGGAAGAGAAGCCAGCATTAAGTTCATGGATGCTTTAAAGCTTATTGCAATTGTTACACATGTTGCTGATACACGTTCATGCGTTCTTCATCCTGCATCACATACTCACAGACAGATGACAGATGAGCAGCTTCTTGAAGCAGGCGTAAAACCTGATTTAATCAGATTCTCTGTAGGTATTGAAAACGTTAACGACATAATCGCCGATCTCGAACAGGCATTTAAGGAAATTTAGTATGGATATTCTTTCGATAATAGTTCCCTGCTATAACGAAGAAGAGATGCTTCCGATAACTTTTGAGAGTTTAAGGAACAAGCTCGCTGAACTTATTGAAAAAGGTAAGATTTCTCCCGAATCATTTCTTCTTTTCGTTGATGACGGAAGTAAAGACAAGACATGGGAATTAATTGAGAACGAAAACAAAATACACAAAGAAGTCAGAGGACTTAAACTTGCGGGCAATGTAGGCCATCAGTTTGCATTGACCGCCGGTCTTATTTTTGCAAAAGACATCTGCGATATATCAATTTCAATTGACGCAGATCTTCAGGATGACATTGATGTTTTCGAAGAGATGGTAGATAAATTCCATGAAGGAAACGATATTGTTTACGGTGTCAGAAATAAAAGAAAGACCGATTCAATCTTTAAAAGAGTTACAGCTCAGACTTTTTACAGGGTCATGAACTTTTTCGGAGCAAAAACGATTTACAATCATGCAGACTTCAGACTGATGTCTAAAAGAGCGCTTGAACAGTTTTCGAAATACTCTGAAGAAAATCTTTACTTAAGAGGTATTGTTCCTCTTATCGGCTATAAGACAGAATGTGTTTATTACGACAGAAAAGTCAGAGTAGCGGGTAAGAGCAAATATCCTTTAAGAAAGATGCTTGCTCTTGCAATTGAAGGTATTACATCCTTTAGTGTTAAGCCAATCAGATACATCGTTCTTTTAGGGTTTTTAAGCGTATTCTTAAGCATTGCTGCATTTGTTTATGCACTTGTTTCTTACTTCTTAAAGACAGTTGAACCCGGCTGGACATCTTTGATTGTAAGTATCTGGTTCTTAGGCGGCGTACAGTTAATTTCGATTGGCCTTATAGGCGAATATATCGGCAAAATATACATGGAAGTCAAAAGACGTCCTAGATATAACATTGAGAAGTATACTTCTTAATATTTGGGTTTTGGAAGGTTAATTTATGGTTACAAAGAAAAACATATATCATTATATTCTTTATGTGATATTTGCTTTAATCTTTTTTTGTGCCATTGGGCTTTATTCGATCAGCATGGTCGGATCGGCTGAAGGTAGTGCAATAGTTCTGATTCTTATTAGATACGGAATTGTATTTATTGTGGCCGTTTTGCTTGTGCTTATCTTTAAATTTGTAGTTCCTAAAATACCTGAAAAATACCAGATTAAAGATTTGCCGGTTATATCAAAATCTTACGAAGCAGTAGGTATCATAACTATTATTATGCTTATGATATTCGTAAGAGTAATGTTTATAACATCGCAGTTTGGTGTTGAAATCGAGAATGCTTATTATGATTATGCACTTGGAAGTACGGTACGTGTTCCCGGAACGGCTTATGTGGATTATGCATACGCATCTATCTGCAGTCTTTTATGCAAGATAAGTTCAACACCTTATCCGATTTATGCATTAAACATTCTGCTTCAGGCAGGAATAATTGCTTTTGCATATTTTATGTTAAAGCGTTCACTCCGCATGAGATACGCGTTACTTATGGCAATGCTTTTATCTTTTATGCCTTATTCGATAAAGGCATCGATGAATATCTCTCCGGATACGCTTCTTACATTTCTTTATGTGGCATATCTTTATTATCTTTCATGGATAATTTATTTAAACAAAAAATCGCATATTATCGACGGTTATCAGATGCTTTATATCGTTGCACTCGGTGTATTCTCCGGATTTGTTGCAATGTGGGATATTTTAGGTGTTTCCCTTCTGGTTTTAACCGTCAGCATGCTTTTGCTTACATGTAAAAAATATACAGAAACCATATTCCAGAATAAATTCATTCAGTCGGGAATATTTATTGTTTCCTTTGCGGGATCTCTGTTCTTGTTCTTAAGTCTCTTTTATAATAACGGACTTAATCAAATGGATAATGTATTGAATTACATTTATTCATTTATTCCCAGAGGACTGTCTCTTACATATGAAGCTCCGATGGAAACCAGACCCGAAGGTATTGCGATATTTATATTTGTTGCAATCGCAATTTTTGCTTTTATCAGAAACGAATTTGACAAAGGCCTTCCTTCGGTAATCCTTCTGGATTTTATCTGTGTATTTACTTTTGTTAAGTTTAATACCAGCGAATATTCGTATATTCTTAATTTCTTTTTCATGTTAATAACAGTTATAGGATTGTTTGAACTTCCTAATTTTGCTTTAAGCGTTGAGGATATTTCAAATGCCGAAAAAGAAAGAGAAGTTCTGAAATACAAGAGTAATGATGACAGCGAAGAAGAAAAATACAACAGTTACAAACCCGCTTACCAGGGTAAGTCTTCGACAACTAACGTAAAAGAAGAAGACGAAGAAAAGGATTTAAAGGCAGTTGCCATTGCTTCGGGTAAAGTTGAAAACAAAAAGCCTGAAGAGAAACAGCCTGAAAAAACTTTACCCGCTGTGGTTGAAAAACCTGCAGTTCAGACTACATTACCTGAACGTATTCCTATCACCAATACTGAAACTGCAGTAAAAGAGGAGGTTACAGACAATATGAGAAGCACTGCTACAGGCCTTACCCTTGTGGAAACCGTTCCTGATCGAAGCAATTCGGGATTTATCAAGAATCCTCTTCCCGGTCCCAAACCTCATGTTGCCAGAGAACTTACTTACGATTATGACTTTAAAGACGAAGACCTCGATTTTGATATAACAGATATGAAGGGCAAAGATTATTATGACATCTAACGGTAATCGTAAAAGAAGAACTTCATCCGCCTCTTCCAGAAGCGGCTCCGGAAAAAGAAGTTCTTCCGCACGCACTTCTAAAAATAATACACGTAAGAAAAATACATCAAACCAGGAATATGAATTTGACTACGTAAAAGTACTTATTTATTTCGGTATATTTGTGCTTTTTGCAGTTATGTTTTTGTTCTCCCTCGGAATTTTCGACGGAGGAGTCGGTCTTTTTATAACCAAAATCTTAAAAGGCCTCTTTGGTTTCGGAGCGTATGTTCTGCCGATTGTCGGGATACTTACGACGGTTTACTGTATCGTTAAAGATACTACCAAGAAAACCGTATTCAATGTTATCTCGGCAGTTCTTTTTGTGGCCTGCATAGGTATGATTGCACATCTTTTCGCTTATAAAAATATAAGTGAAGCATCTTTTACCGAGTCTATGAAAATCTTTTTCTTAAACGGAAAAGGCGGCGGAGTAATATTCGGATTTCTTGCCTATATTATTGATATAAGCTGTGGCAGAGCCCTTGTATGGATACTTTCAATCGTTTTAATGATTGCAAGTATCGTTGTTATGTTCGGTAAGTATATTGTCAGATATTCTAAGATTTTATATGCAAAATATCATGACCTTGACGATCCCGATCCCGAGGCTGAGAGAGAATATACAGAACGTGAAATCAGAAGAATGCGTGAAAAAGAAGCAGCACGCAAGAAAAAGATTTCATATAAAATTACCGAAGATCCCGAAGAAGATGTTCATGCAGGAAAGAACAAGGTTATTGATGTCAGCCCTTCTGATATAAAGCCCATATCCGAGGATATTCTTTATGTCAATAACGAAAAAGTTAAACATAAAGAAAACAAAAGTGAATCGGGCGATATTCATCAGATTCATGCTAAAGATATCAAAAAAGATCCGAATAATGATGAAATCAGACCCATAAATGTTTATGCAAAAGATTCATCCGTTAAATCAAGACCTGTAAATAGTGAAATTTCGCCTGTCAATACTGTTAAGGAACCGGAACCTGCAGAAACACTTCCTGTAGTAAAAATGACACCCGGTGCAGTATCCATGATTGAAAATAATAATCAGTCACAGGGCGCAATTTCTGCAGATCCTACGCTTGATCTTTATAAAGAAAAAAAGAATAATGCACCTGCTAAGCCTTATAAATTCCCTCCTGTTACGCTTTTAAGCAAAGGTAGCAGATCATCGAAGAATAAAGGCGATGACATTATTGAAACAGCCAATAAACTTAAAGAAACACTTTCAACTTTCGGTGTAGAGGTTTCTATCGATCCCGATAACTGTTCAAAAGGTCCTGCAGTTACCAGATATGAACTTAC
>JAFYHV010000108.1 GCA_017538995.1 Lachnospiraceae bacterium
AAGATAACGCCGAAAGGAACGCATCCTGTAGCTTTTCTTTTATAATCATAAAAGTCCCCGACATCGCCTTCATTAGCAAGGCCGTAGCCGATCGCCTTTGCAGAGTCAATTGCACTTCCGCCGCCTACCGCAAGAAGGAAATCAACATTCTCTTTTTTGCAAAGCTCAATGCCTTCATATACTAATCCGAGGTGAGGATTGGGAACTGCGCCGCCTAATGTAACATAGCTTATGCCTGCAGCATCAAGCGTATCTGTAACGCGCTTTAAAAGGCCTGAACGGACAACGCTTCCGCCGCCGTAGTGAATTAAAATCTTTGTGCCGCCGAATTCTTGAATGAGGTCTGCGACTTTGCTCTCAGTATTCTTTCCAAACACAACCTTGGTCGGTGTGAAATATTTAAAATCAAACATGTAGCTTTCCCTCCAATATATTCATTTTCTTTTGAGCAGCGCTCGAGTACATTTTACCAAATTTTTAATTCTTTGTAACGAATTTATCCAATCATTGTTTTATATTCAGAAAACATTTTCGGAAAGGAATGAAAAATTATGATTAAGAAAAAGATTTTTACAAAGAATTTTATGCGTGTTATGGCCGTTTCAATGGCTGTAATGACGCTTTTTGCATGTTCCGGAAAAGAAGTCGCAGAGGACGACGATGAGCATCATCCTCTTCACAATTATTACACCGCCGGACCATCGATGACAATGTCTTCAGGCGCTTCCATGTCAGCGGCTGTAACAACCTCAAGCGCAAGCTCCGCAAATGCTGCCAGTGCTTCACCTACAGCCTTTCCGCCTTCATATCAGAAATACGGCGGAACTGCCTTCGGATACGGTGCTTATGACTTTGATGAAGAATTTAATACCGAGGAATATGATGCGTTAGCAGAAAATCCTTTTAAGAACGTATCGTTATCTCCTCTTTCCACTTTCTCCGCAGATGTGGATACCGCATCATACGCAAACATAAGAAGATTCATTTATTCAAATTATGATCCCAAGACCATCCCTCAGGGCGCGGTCAGAATCGAAGAAATGGTAAATTACTTTAACTACGATTATGACGGACCTAAGAAGGGTGAGCCTTTCGGAGTAAATGCAGAAATCTCCACATGTCCCTGGAATAAAGACCACCAACTTGTTCGTATCGGCCTTCAGACAGAAAAGATAGACTACGCAAAGGCAAAAGATTCAAACATCGTTCTGCTCATCGATGTATCCGGATCAATGTATTCCTTCAACAAACTCCCTCTTGTGCAGGAATCTTTCTGTATGATGGTCGATAACCTTTCAAAGAAAGACAGAGTATCCATCGTAACCTATGCGAGCGGAAATGAAACGGTTCTTGAAGGCGTAAGCGGCGCAGACAAAGACACCATAAAAGAAGCAATAAACTCTCTTACCGCATATGGCGGCACAAACGGCGCAGGCGGTATTGAAGAAGCCTACAGAATCGCAAAAGAGAATTTTATCGAAGGCGGAAACAACAGAGTTATCATTGCTACCGACGGTGATTTTAATGTCGGAATTACAAGCGCAAGCGAACTTTCAGATCTCATAAAAGAAAAAGCAAAAGAAGGCATTTTCTTATCCGTCCTTGGATACGGAATGGGTAATTATTCGGACTCAAGACTCGAAACACTCGCAGATGACGGTAACGGAAATTATGCGTATATTGATTCTCCTTCAGAGGCAAAAAAAGTTCTCGTTGAAGAATTCGGCGCTAATATGGTGACCGTTGCAAAGGATGTGAAGCTTCAGGTTGAATTTAACCCTGCATATGTTAAAGAATACCGTCTTTTAGGATATGAAGACAGAATGCTTAACACGGAAGATTTTGACGATGATACAAAAGATGCCGGTGAAATCGGCGCAGGTCATTCGGTAACGGTTCTTTATGAAATCGTACCTGCCAAAAATTCATTTGAAGGAGCCGGCCTTAAATATCAGACAAGTTCTCTTACTGATACAGCAAAGAATTCAGACGAATGGTTAACCCTTAAAATCCGTTACAAAGCCCCTACGGGCGATGTATCAAACTTACTTGAATACAGCATCGGCAAAAAAGATGTCACAAGCAATCCTTCCGATGATTTTATGTTTGCGGCGGCTGTTGCCGAATTTGCAATGGTCCTTCGTAAAAGCGAATATGTGAACGGCAAAGACTTTGAGCACGTAAAGAGAGTGCTTAAAACCACAGATTTAGACGATGATTACAGGAAAGAACTGGCCGATATGGTCGAAGTTTGTATAGAGAATTCACAGTAAATTATGAACAAGATTGTTATTTTGTTCACAATTTAATACATAATTGTTTACAAATTTAATACATTTTTGTCAAACAGTATTCATATTTACAAATTAATATAATAACTGTAATAACAAAGAGAGACACGAACCCTTTTAACAAATCATAAATTTTTTCATTTCATTTTCTACCTTCCAACTCCTGCAAGTCACTTGCAGGAGTTTTTAATTTCGGTAGTTACAGAATGGTTTCCATTCCTATCTTTTGGGGCTTTAAGCCCATGCTCTCATAAAACTTAATTGCCGTGGGATTGCATTCCCAGACATTTAAAGTGATATTGTAAAAGCCTTTTTCAATGGCATATTCTTTAACGTGCTCATACAGCATTCTTCCGACACCCTTGCCTCTTGCAGCTTCATCCACGCAGATATCGTCGATGTAAAGCGTCTTTATGTCGGTTAAAAGTTTATGATCCTGAATCTGCTGGTGCATGCAGAATGCGTGTCCGAGTACCTTGTCATCATCATCCACGCACACGAAAATCGGTCTGTTGTCGTCTTTTATGATGTCTTCAAGCTGCTCTGCATCATATTTTGTTACGGGACCTTTGAATATGTCGGGTCTTCCGTTATGATGCACCATATCAACCTGAACCAGCAGGTCAAGTATCTTTTCAATATCTTTGTTTTCTGCTCTTCTTACTTTCATTTTTAACCCCTCTTAGAAAAACTTCCATCTGCTTAAGAAAAATCCCGGAATCACAACTATAATGAAAAAGGCCCAGCTTACAAGTGTGAATACTTTGATGAATTTAAAGCCTTTGTCGGGATATTCTCTGACATAAATTCTGTAATTAATAACCGATGCGAGCGATCCGATTAAAGATACAAGGCCCGCGGTATCTGCGCCGTAAATTAGTCCCGCAAAATTCTTCGTAAAAGGGTAAAGTACTATCGATGCGGGAACATTAGATATTATCTGGCTGAGTCCTATTGCCCACCAGTATTCGTTGCCTGCAACCGCTTTGTTTAAAACATCCGAAATCTTCGGGTTTGCCGCAATTGACGATGAGAAAACAAAGAAGCAGAGGAACGTAAAGATAAGCACATAATCAACCTGTACAAAAAGCTTGATGTTTACGGCCGCTATCACAATTATAACGATTGCAACTGCTATCGGCCAGTACTTTGTTCTTGTAACGATTGTTAAAATAATCATTGCGAAAAGCAGAAGATAAGCGATTTTTCTAATCTTAATTTTAGTGCTGACAGGCTCTTTTTTATCCTCTTCTATCTCTACGGTTTTGAATTCTTCTTTTACGTTCTTTCTGTATAAAACAAGTACGAAGATGATTAAAAGAATGCCTGATCCGACACAGAGAGGCGACATATGAAGCATGAAGTGCCATACGCTTATATTTGACTGTCCGAATAAAAATAAGTTCTGCGGACTACCGAAAGGCATTAAAAGCGAGCCTCTGATGGCCGCGATATTTTCCATGGAAATAACGGGTAAGATGTACTTTTCTTTGTCGCCCTTTCTGAATAAAAGGATTGTCAAAGGTACAAAGATAATTAAAGACACATCGTTTGTTACAAACATCGATGTAAAGAAAACGCCGAAAATCAAGAACAGCGAAAGTGTTGCCATAGTCTTAAACTTTTTGCTGAAATTAATTACGGGCTCAAAAATATTCTCCTGTTTAAAGCCTTCGAGGACGCATAACATCATAAAAAGAGTGCCGAGCGTATGCCAGTCAATCTCTTTTATGAGTGCCTTTGTGGGAGGCGTAATAAACAAAGAAACGACGGCAGCGAGTACGGCCACCGTCAGCATTATTTCTTTTTTCAAAAATTCAAATACTTTTTTCATCTATCCAAAGTCTTTCTAAAATTAACCTTTAGAATTATATCATTATCAAGGCAAATTGAAAGACTTTTTTTATTTTCTTTGGAATTCGGCACACTTTTTCACGAAATTCACGGCAAACGAAGGGTTTGACGGAAAATAAAGATGAGGAAATCCCGCCCAGATGTTTTCGTTAGTCTTAACCGCCTCATATTCTTTGCCCGTAAAGGGCTTTGTGCAGATTACGTCGCATCCGTTATCATCACAGTCGTAATAGTGGAATTCGTGGCCTTTTATCTCTTCGCCCTCTTTAAGGAAATTCGGGCTTTTTTCTTTCAAAGAAACATATCCGAATCTTACGGGTCTGCCTTTGTATTTAAGATCTCCGTCAAAAACATTAGAAGTTATGTAAACCTTTCCGTCCTTATCTTCAATGCTCTTCTGGAGGTACATAAAACCGCCGCACTCTGCGAAAATGGGCATTTTATTGTTGTATGCATTTCTTATGGATTCAAGCATCGAAGTGTTTTGGCTTAACTCCTCCAAATGAAGCTCGGGATATCCGCCCGGAAGATACAACCCGTCCGCGTTTTCAGGAATCTTTGCATCATGAAGGGGCGAAAAGAAAACTAAATTTGCGCCTGCATTTTTAAGTTCTGTCAGATTATCCTCATAAAAGAAACAGAAAGCCTCATCTTTTGCAACAGCGATAACAGGTGATTCTGCCTCTTTATTTGTTTTTTCAAAAGTGCAGTCTTCTATCTCTTCTGCAAAAGATGCTATTTTACCCAGTTCTTCAAAAGAAATATTCTTCTCAAAATATCCTGTAAGCTCTTCCAAAACTTCATCATAATTATCCGTATCATCAGGAGTTACAAGTCCTAAATGTCTGCTTGAAAAAGCCCGATCCTTCATATCGGGAATAAACCCTAACGCAGAAATACCGCACTCTTCTTCTATCATTGGCTTTAAGATATTAAACATGGATTCCGAAGTACGGTTTAAAATTACTCCTTTTATGAGGTCTTTTTTATCATAGGATTTAAAGCCTGAGATTTCCGGAATTACGGATCTTCCCATGCCTTTGGCATCAATTACAAGTATTATCGGAGTCTTTGTAACTTCTGCGAGATTGTATGACGAGCCCTCAGATTTCACTCCGCCGACACCGTCAAAAAGCCCCATAACTCCTTCAAACACAGCAAAATCAAAGCCCGAAGTGTTTCTTGCAAAAAGGCTTCGCGTTTTTTCTTCACCGGTAAAAAATGTGTCCAGATTGTACGAGGGTATGCCGAGAGCATTCCTGTGATACATCGGATCGATGTAATCGGGACCGCATTTAAAAGATACCGTCTTTATTCCTTTGTTCTTAAGACTTTTAAGCAGTGCGCAGGTGATTCCGGTTTTGCCCGAACCGCTCTTAGGCGCTGCTATCATGACTCTTTTAATGTTCATTTTTTTACCTGAATTCAACTGTACAGATGTATACGGGGTTCTGTGCTTTCATAAGGTGGTACGAACCTACTTCATCGGACTTGCTGACCTGGAGTTGTACGATGTCCGCTTTCGCACCGAATTCTTTTTGGATTACGTTTAATTCACCGATAGTCTCGAGGCTTATGGCATTTATAACCACTCTCATATCGGGATTAATTTCTTTTAAGGTCTGAAGGATTTCTTTAAGATTTCCTTTGCTGCCTCCGATGAATGCGTGTGTGGCTTTCTTTAAGTCTTTAAGGCCTTCGGGAGCCAGAGCTTTGACGATTTCGATATTATCAAGCAGGAACTTGTTTTTATTGGCTTCTATAAGTTCCAAAGCCTCGTCTTTGCACTCAATCGCATAAACGGTTATATCGTTTGATAAAAGCGCACATTCGACCGCAACGGAGCCCGTACCGCTTCCGATGTCGTAAAGAACGCTGTCGTTCTTAAGTCCGAGCTTGCAGATGCTGACTTCCCTGATTTCTTCCTTGCTCATCGGAACTTTGCCGCGGATAAATTCATCGTCAGCCATTCCGGGAGCCACAGCTTTGCCATTGGGCGCCTTGTTGATGATCACGCAGGAATAAAGGCCTTCTTTTGAAAGCTCTTCACATTCTTTTTCATTTAATTTCTTAATTTCTTCGTCTTCGTATGAAAGTCTGCAGCCTAAATAAATATCGCAGTCAAGGCCTGCTCCTAAAAGACACTTTCCTACTCTGTTTACATCCTTAACGCCCGATAAAAGCATAAAGGTTTTTTCGTAGGGCTTAATTCTTAAAGCCAGATTGGTAACTTCCTTACCGTGAAGGCTTAAGATGTTTACATCCTGAGCACTTATTCCAAGTTTTGCGCACATATATGAGAGCGAAGAAATGCCGGGAAGGATATCAATCTTAACATCAATGTCAGTTCTTTCACGTAAAGAAACAAGTTCTTTGAAAAGCGATGTTGCTCCGCTGTAAAATGAAGAATCTCCCGAGAAAAGAATTGCAATATTTGTCTCTTCTTTTAAGTCTTCCGTCTCACAAAGTGATTCGATAAAAGGTATTATCTCCGAAGCTCTGTAATAAGGGTATGCTTTTGCAGAATGTCTGATATTTTCAAGCATTCTGTCGGCTCCCATAAGTATATCTGCATTGTTGACCGCTTCGGTCACTTTGTGTGTAAATGCCTGTTTTCCGCCGGGTCCGATACCTGCGAGCGAAATATTTATTGATTTCTTTAAGTTAATCTCTGTGCCTGTGATTTTACCGATTTCAGCACAGGCTTCTTTAAGGGAAATACCCTCTTCGTCCTCACAGCCTATTACAAATGCCGCGATATTCTTATTTATGGCCGCCTGAATCTTCTCATCAAATCCGCCTGCAGCACCGCTCTGCTTGCTGACAATAACAGAAATGTTAAACTCATCAATCAGGGCCTCATTTAAAGTCTCAGAAAAAGGTCCCTGCATTGCAATAACGTGACGCCCTTTAATTCCGCATTCATCACAAATGGCAATGCTCTCGGCACCGGGAATTACTCTCGCATAAATTCTCTCTGCAGAAACCTCTGACACAAACTCTTTTAAATCCTTGCTTCCCGTGGTTAAAAGAATGTTCCCTTCGGTATCACACAAAGCTTTGGCGCATTCTTTTACATCAGAGAAGAAGCGGATATTCGAAGTCTCCTTTGCGCATGTGTTTCTTTTAACGCGGAAATATGGAACCGAAGTTTCTTTCGCTGCTTCTTTTATGTTCGCCGTAACTTCCTTTGCATAAGGATGTGTGGCATCAAAAACAGCCGAAAAATCGCCCTTTACGAGGAATTCACGCATAGCCTCTTCGTCCATTCTGTCGCAGTTAATTGTTAAATAAGGCGTGCTTTCAAGCACTTCCTCACCGTACTTGGTCGCTACGCAAATTGTATGTTTAATTTTTTCTTTTGAAAGGATCTCAGAAAGCCTTCTGCCTTCAGTCGTTCCCGCGAATATCAGTATTTCCTTCAATTTTGTATCCTCTTCCGGTAATAAGTCTGCCGTTAATGATGCGGCTCTCCGAGTTGCCCACAAAAACGGTCGTAAACATATCAACTTCGGTGTCTCTTAATTCTTTCAGGGTTAAAACTTTGCTCTCAGTATTGTCTCGCCCTATATTTTTAACAAGCCCACAGGGTCTTTCTTCCTCGATTTGTTCAAGCAGTATGTCGCAGGCTTTCTGCAAGTAATCTTTTCTTTTATGACTAGAAGGATTGTAAATTGCAATCGCAAAATCACCCTCGGCTGCTGCCCTTAATCTCTTCTCAATCTTCTCCCAGGGTGTGAGCAAATCGCTTAAGGATATGATGCAGAAATCATGGTTTACGGGAGCTCCTAAAACTGCCGCACCGCTAAGCGCTGCCGTAATTCCCGGAACCACTTCTATCTCAACGTCCGGGTATCTGTCACTAAGCTCATACATAAGCGATGCCATTCCGTATACGCCCGCATCACCGCTGCAGATCATCGAGACCTTTTTACCCTTCATAGCTTCCTCGAAAGCCATCTCGCATCTTTTAATTTCCTGCCTCATCGGAGTAGAGATAAGTTCCTTACTCTTAAGGCTCTCTGGCAGAATATCAAGATAAACGGTATATCCGACAATGCAGTCGCTTTCAGCCAAAACCTGCTTTGCCTGAAGCGTCATAAAATCTTCTTTTCCGGGGCCCATTCCGACCACATAAATCTTATTCATAAAAATCTATCACCCAGTCCCTTTTCGCAAACGCAACGGTCACTCCGCCGCCGGCTTTCTTATCATACACAAGCTTTCCGTTCTCGCCCGCGCATAAAAGAGCCGCTCTTTCACAGACATTGTCTACACCCGTAGTTTCTTTAACAAAATCCGATATTGAAAAAACGCCTCTGACTGCATTTAATTCATCTGCGGAATATGTTTTAAACGGTATCTTTAAATAACCTGAAAGCCTGTTTAAAGCCTCTTCGTCTTTTTTAAGATCAATTGATGCAATCGCATAAAGATCGTTAAAATCTATGCCTGCTTCTTTCATGCACTCGGATAAAAAGCTTAAAATTTCTTCGAAGTCCTTATCCTTTTTGCAGCCTATGCCAAGGATGTATTCTCTCGGTCTTAAAATGATGTTTGCATTATCCAAATCCTTGTTGGAAGTTATCAGAATATCCGCTTTTGAAGGAGGATAATCTGTGAGCTTAATTCCTTCGGGAAGTTTTGCTTCATCAACTTTTTCTTTAGGCGCTGATAAAAGAATCTCCTGACCTGCAAGCACCTTTGATGATACTTCTTTTATGCCGTCCTTGTTGACGATAAAAAGCGAGTTCTTTTTTGCAAATACATCCACTGCAAATTTGTCGTTTATATCGGTTGCGGTTGTTATAACTGCCTGCGCATTAAGTTCTTTTGCAATCTTCTCAGACAATTCGTTTGCGCCGCCTACATGGCCGGATAAAACAGGGATTACGAAGGATGCATTCTCATCGATTACAATCACGGGAATGTCGGTTAATTTATCCCTCATAAAAGGAGCAATCGCACGAACTGCAATGCCTGTTGCACCGACGAAAATCAGTGCATCATTATCCTTGAAATTTTTTCCAGTCCATTCGTTGAGGCTTTCGCTAACAGAAATAATTCCCTCGGAATCTTCGGCAAAAGAGCATTTTGAATAAAGCGCTAAATTGTCGTCCTTAAAAAGAGACAAAGCGCCAAGCTTTTTTAAAACCTTTATTCCGTTGTTCGTAAAACAAATAGCTGCAAGCTTCATTTATTTTTTCGCCTCACGAAACTCCGTGGAAAAATCTGCCGCATAAAGCTTTGATTTTTCATAATTTGTATGTGTCAAAACATCACCCACGAGAACTACTGCGGTCTTGGTGATGTTGTTTTCATTTGCTGTTTTTTCTAATGTGCCTACCGTGCAGATAAATGATTTTTCATCATTCCAGGTTGCCTTATAAACAAGTGCTGCAGGAGTATCTTCACTGTATCCGCCTTTTATGAGGTGAGCGCTTAATTCTTTTAGGAGGCCTGTTGAAAGATAAATCGCCATGGATGCATGATGTGCTGCAAGGCTTTCTATGCTCTCGCCCTCAGGCACTTTAGTCTTTCCTTCCATACGCGTGATGATAAGCGTCTGTGACACATCCGGAAGCGTATATTCGAGGTTTAAGCTTGATGCGGCACCAAAGCATGCACTGACACCCGGACAACTCTCATATGCGATATTAAGCTTATCCAGTTCATCCATCTGCTCTCTGACTGCACCGTAAATGCTCGGCTCGCCCGTGTGGAGTCTGACGGTTTTTTTACCGCACGCTTCCGCAGCCTTAATGACATCGATGATTTCTTCGAGAGTCATCAAAGCGCTGTTATGTATTTCAGCATTTTCTTTTGCATATTCAAGGAGTTCGGGATTAACCA
>JAFYHV010000109.1 GCA_017538995.1 Lachnospiraceae bacterium
ATATGTAGGTAAGGCCGTAAACCTGAGAAATCGGGTGCGGTCTTATTTTCGCATTTCGACAAAGAAAACCCTTAAAATCCAGAAGATGGTCAGCCTAATCGACCATTTCGATTACATCTTAACCGATACCGAACTCGAGGCACTCGTTCTCGAGAACAACCTCATAAAAGAATATTCACCCAAATACAACACGCTCCTAAAAGACGACAAAACTTACCCCTACATAAAAGTCACGCTCGGCGAAATGTATCCGCGACTTGTTTTTTCGCGTACGATGAAAAAAGACAAATCCAGATATTTCGGTCCTTACGCATCTGCGGGCAGTGTTCACGACATGATTGAATTCCTATGCAAGATTTATCATATCCGTACCTGCAACAAGGCATTAGACGGCACGAAAGCTTCGGACAGACCGTGCCTTAACTACCACATGAAGCAGTGCGACGCACCCTGCATGGGCGGTCTCTCACCCGAAGAATACGGCGAGAACATTAAGAAAGCGCTGGTTTTTTTAGGAGGAAATTTCGACCCGCTCCTAAAAGAAATAGAAGCCAAAATGAACGAGCATGCAGAGAAGCTTGAGTTCGAAGAGGCGGCAAAATACAGAGAGCTTTTAAAGAGCGCTTTAGACATTGCGCAGAAGCAGAAAATCACCGAATTTGACGGCGAAAACAAAGACTACATCGGCATCGCAAGGAGCGAATCCGATGTGCTTATACAGGTATTTTTCGTAAGAGAAGGCAAACTCATTGGCCGCGAACATTTCTACATGAAAGGCGCACTCGAGGAGACCGACGAAGAAACAATTTCGAGTTTTATAAAGCTCTATTACGCCGGCACACCTTTCCTTCCAAAAGAGATTTTCGTACCGATTCAGCTTGAGGAAACAGAGCTTTTAGAGAAATGGCTAGGCGACAAGAGAGGCGGCAAAGTATCAATCAAAGCTCCCGTAAAAGGTCAGAAAGAAAAGATGCTTGAACTCGCACATCAGAACGCAGAAATGCTTATAAGACGTGACGAAGAAAAGCACAAGAGCGAAGAAGCAAGAACGCGCGGTGCAGTCGAAGAACTTGCAAGACTTATCGGTATTGAAAAGGCGGAACGTATCGAATCCTACGATATTTCGAACACTCAGGGCTTTAACAGTGTAGGCTCGATGGTTGTCTACGAAAACGGCAAACCTAAGAAATCCGATTACAGAAAATTCAGATTAAAAACCGTCGAAGGTCCCGACGATTACGCTTCGATGTACGAAGTTTTATACAGAAGATTTTCACACGGCATCAACGAAAGAGCGGAAGACAACGAAACAAGCTTTTCCATTTTCCCGGATTTAATCTTAATGGACGGCGGCTTAGGACAGATTCATATCGCTGAACAGGTGCTCGAAGAACTCGGTGTAGACATTCCGGTCTGCGGAATGGTAAAGGACGACCGACACCGCACCAGAGGCCTTCTTTTCAACGAAAAAGAAATCCCCATGGAAGTTCACTCGGAATGCTTTAAATTCGTCACCAGAGTGCAGGATGAGGTCCACAGATTCGCGATAGAGTATCACAGGTCACTTCGTACCAAAGCACAGGTTCATTCGATTTTAGACGATATTCCGGGCATCGGACCGAAGCGAAGAAAAGCGCTGATGAAGCATTTTCCGACCATCGACGACTTAAAGAGCGCAGCGCCCGAACAGATAGCCGAGGTCGACGGAATACCGATGAATGTGGCGAACGAAATTTACGCATTTTTCCACAAGGAATAATCCGAAACAAGTGCAATATAATCGGATATAGTATATAATTAATAAGTCACACGACTTAATAAATTTAATTAAGGAAAGAGGGTTATTATGGCAAGTGTAAGTTTGACAAGGATAATCGAAAAAATGAAACTCGAGGCATTAACGCCCGAGATTGATGTCACAGGAATTAAAATCAAACAGCCCGATATCAACCGTCCCGCACTTCAGCTGGCAGGCTTCTTTGATCACTATGAAGCAACGCGACTTCAGATAATCGGTTTCGTGGAATATAAATACATGATGGAACTTTCAGACGAGAGAAAGGAAGAGATTTACAGCAAACTCTTAAGCTTCCCGATTCCCTGTATCGTTTTCTGTCGTGACTTGGTTCCCGACGATCTTTTCAAGCAGAAAGCCATCGAAAACGGCGTGCCTCTTTTCATGACTAAGAAGACAACATCCGCATTCATGGCTGAGCTCATTAGATGGTTAAACGTAAAACTCGCTCCCTGCATCTCCGTACACGGCGTATTGGTCGATGTTTACGGTGAAGGCGTACTGATTGTCGGCGAGTCCGGTATCGGTAAATCCGAGGCAGCTCTCGAACTTATCAAGAGAGGCCATCGTCTCGTAACCGATGACGTTGTAGAAATAAGAAAAGTTTCCGAAGACACACTTATCGGAACCGCACCCGAAACCACCAAACACTTCATCGAGCTCCGTGGTATCGGTATCGTGGATGTTAAGACCCTGTTCGGTGTATCGAGCGTAAAAGAGACTCAGAGCATCGACCTTGTCATCAAACTCGCTGAGTGGAACAAAGATACGGAATACGACCGTCTCGGCCTTGAAGAGGAATATACAGAGTACCTTGGCAACAAGGTTGTCTGCCACAACATTCCCATCAGACCCGGCCGTAACCTCGCCATCATCTGCGAGACGGCAGCAGTTAACCATCGTCAGAAGAAGATGGGTTACAACGCAGCAGTCGTTCTTTACAACAGGGTACAGAGCAACCTCGCCAAGAAGAGAGACGAGGACGACGAAGAGAACTTCTAACAGGAGAAGCCTATGTGGATTCATTGCGAAGCATGTGGCGCCGAATTTAATTCCAATCAGGGCGTATGCCCCAAATGCGGTGCCGCTGTAGCAGGCAATAAAGAAATAGAAGAACAAAAAGAACGTGATGACAAAATCGCAGAGGAGATTAAAACTGCGATGAATGCGGAAAGGAAAAAGTCGTTTGCAGAATTCGACAAAGAGCATCCGTACAGAACAAGAATGTCATCCGGGAATGTAAATATTCTTAAAGCGGCAGGGTTAATACTGGCTGTCATCATAGTTATACTTGTACTTGTTCTTGCGATAATTTTATTGAAATAATTCTAAGGAGAAATAATATGAAATATATTTTCGGTGTAGATCTTGGCGGAACCACAGTCAAGATGGGACTTTTTAACGAGAGCGGAGAAGTGCTTGAGAAATGGGAAATAAAAACCGTAAAAGATAACAACGGCGCACAGATTCTGCCTGACATCGCAGCAAGCATCAACGCAAAAGTAGCAGAGAAAAACCTCGTAAAAGAAGAAGTAATCGGCGTAGGTATCGGTGTTCCCGGACCTGTTGATTCAGACGGAGTTATATACAAAGCAGCTAATCTCGGATGGGATGTGTTTAATGTAAGCGATACTTTATCAAAGCTTACAGGCTTTAAAGTAAAGACCGGAAATGATGCCAATGTTGCAGCCCTTGGCGAAATGTGGATGGGCGGCGGAAAAGGCTATAACTCAATCGTAATGGTTACACTCGGAACCGGTGTCGGCGGCGGTGTTATTATCGATGGTAAAATCGTTGCAGGCGCAAAGGGCGCAGGCGGCGAAATCGGACATATCTTCATGGACGAGAACGAAACCGAAACCTGTGGATGCGGCAAAAAAGGCTGTCTTGAACAGTATGCATCCGCTACCGGTGTAGTAATGCTTACAAAAAGAAGACTGGCTAAAGACAACAAGCCCAGCATCCTTCGTAACAAAGACATCAACTGCAAGGTAGTATGGGATGCAGTAAAAGAAGGCGATGAAGTAGCTATCGAAATCGCCAATGAATTCGGCAAAATCCTCGGCAGAGGCCTAGGCATTATCGCATGCGTTGTTAACCCCGAAGCCTTCGTTATCGGCGGCGGCGTCAGCAAGGCAGGCACCATCATCCTTGACTACATCGTAGACAACTTCAAAGAAACCACATTCCGCGGTTGCAAAGACACAGACTTCCGTCTCGCAACCCTCGGCAATGACGCAGGCATCTACGGCGCAGCCAAACTTGTAATGTAGCCATTTGGGGACGTGTGCGGAGCACTTGGCGAGGTTTTTTCGAGCCTAGTGCGTGCCATGGGATTCCACTTGGTGAGGTTCTTTCGAACCTAGTGGAAGACCAGTGATATTTTGGCCTTTTTTACCAGGTAGGGACACATCTCATAAAATAAACCGGAGCAACTTATAAAAAATGCTTAATAATATTTCGGAGATTATTCCGATTGAGAGAATTAAATACGACGAACCGCTTGCAAGCCACACATCATTCAACATCGGCGGTCCTGCGGACATCTTCGTTACGGTAGAAAATGAAGATGAACTAGCTAAAGTGATATCCTTCGCAAACCAGGAAAGTATAAACTACTTCCTCCTCGGCAACGGAAGCAACGTCCTTGCGTCAGACGCAGGTTTTAGGGGAATCATCATAAAACTCGGTGGCGACTTCCTCAACGCAACCGTTGACGGCGAGCTCATAAAAGCAGGCGCAGGCATTACTCTTACGAAGCTTGCGAACGTTGCAATGAATGCTTCTCTCACAGGCCTCGAATTTGCTTCGGGAATTCCCGGAACACTCGGCGGCGCTCTTTTTATGAACGCGGGAGCTTACGGCGGAGAAATGTGCCAGGTTGTAACCACAGTAAAAGTTTTCGACAAAGCCGACGGCCAAATCAAGACGCTCTCTAACGAAGAAATGAACTTCGGTTACAGACACAGTGCGCTTAAAGAAAACGGTTGTATCGCTTTATCATGTGAGATGAAATTAAGCCCTTCGGATGCGACCACAATCCGTGAGACGATGCTTGATCTTAATAAAAGAAGAAAAGAAAAACAGCCGCTTGAATATCCTTCAGCAGGTTCGACTTTCAAAAGACCTGAAGGTTATTTTGCGGGCAAGCTTATTGAAGACGCAGGCCTTGGCGGATACACTGTAGGC
Source organism: Lachnospiraceae bacterium (assembly GCA_017538995.1). Taxonomy (GTDB): domain Bacteria; phylum Bacillota; class Clostridia; order Lachnospirales; family Lachnospiraceae; genus UBA3766. Next base: position 4,985 of record JAFYHV010000109.1, read on the forward strand.
GGTGCGCAGGTCAGCGAAAAACACAAAGGATTTGTAATCAACAAGGGCGGCGCCACAGCAAAAGACGTCAAAGACCTGATTAATCATGTTATAAAAACTGTAGAAGAAAATGACGGAGTTACGCTTGAGCCGGAGGTGCTCTTCTTAGGCGAATTCTGACAGGGGGAAAAATGAGATTTGTAGTAGTAACCGGAATGAGCGGCGCAGGCAAACTTACCGCGCAGAAGATGCTTGAAGACATGGGATATTATTGTGTAGATAATCTTCCCGTGCCTTTTATCGTTAAGTTCGCAGAACTGATATACGAGTCTGAACGCGACAAAGTTGTACTCGGAATTGATGTGCGTGCGGACCAGTCATTCGACGAAATCATGCAGGCGCTTCAGGACATGAAGGATAAGGGCTATTCGTACGAAATGCTTTTCCTTGATGCCTCCAAGCAGACACTTCTTAAAAGATACAAAGAGAGCCGCCGTAACCATCCTCTCGCCATGGGCGGAAGAGTTGAAGACGGTATCGAGCGTGAGCGAAAAATCCTTGCGAAGACCAAAAAATCCGCGGACTACGTAATCGACACATCGCATCTTTTAACCAGAGAGCTTCGCGAAGAACTTGAAAACATCTTCGTTAAAAACGAAAACTACAAGTCCCTCATGGTAAACATTTCCTCGTTCGGATTTAAGCACGGAATCCTTCAGGACGCAGACCTCGTATTCGACGTACGCTTCCTTCCGAACCCTTACTACGTAGAGGAATTAAAGCATAAAACAGGTAACGACAAGGAAGTTCAGGATTTCCTCATGCAGTACGACGAGGCCCATATCTTCCTTGAAAAAGTCAAAGACCTCCTGGATTTCTTAATTCCCAATTATATAAAGGAAGGCAAAAATCAGCTCGTGATCGGCATCGGCTGCACGGGCGGAAAGCACAGGAGCGTGACGCTCGCCAACGAGATTTACAAAGCATTAAACGATGACGACAAAGAGTACGGAGTGACCATCAATCACAGGGATATAGGAAATTAAAATGTCCGGAAATGTATCTTCTTTTTCAATGGAAGTAAAGGATGAGCTCCTAAAAAATACTCCCAAAGCGAGGCACTGTGCCATCGCCCAGACGGCCGTAATTATCGCGGGAGCAGGGCGGATTACGCCCGATTCGCTTATTGTCGAGACCGATAATGTACGAATTAAAGAAAAATACTTTACTTTATTGAAGAAAACATTTAATATAAATGTCGACGCCTTTGAAGAAAAAGGCCTTTTTGCGGTGCCTGTCACTCAGCAGGACAAAGTTCTTGAGATTTTACAGGCCGTAAAAATTCTCGATGCAAAGGGAATGCCCAATTATTATAAAGGAATAATTCCCGACGTCCTCATAAAATCAGGATGCTGCAAGCGAGAGTTTTTGAAATGTGCGTTCGTGTTTTTCGGAACGATAAACTCGCCCGAAAAAGGTGCACATCTTGAGTTTTTCTGCTCGAACGAAGAGCATGCAAACCAGATATTTAAGACGCTTGAGTACTTTAATATCAAGGCCAAAAAAACCACGCGTAGAAAATACCATGTGGTTTACTTAAAAGACACTGAACAGATAGCAGATTTCTTAAGAGTAGTCGAAGCGAATGTTGCAACGATGAAATATGAAGAAAAGCTTATCTACAGAGAAATAAGAAATCAGATCAACAGAACAAATAATTGTGAAGTTGCCAACAGTCAGAAATTAATTGAAGCTGCGCAAAAACAGATAAAAGATATCAACTATTTAAACGAATGTATTGGACTTTCCAATCTGCCGGAAACACTGCAGAGTGTGGCGCTGGCAAGGCTGGAAAATCCCGACGTGGGGCTGCAGGAACTTGGGAGGTTAATGAAGCCGCCTCTCGGCAAATCAGGTGTCAATCACCGCATGAGAAAGATTACCGAGTTGGCAGAACAACAGCGTGCGAAAGATGCATAGTTTAAGGAGGAATTTATGGTTGAGAGAGAAATCGAAATCAAATTAGCCGGTGGTTTGGAAGCAAGACCCGTTGCTATGCTCGTTCAGGTTGCAAGCCAGTACGAGAGCAGTGTTTATATCCAGACAGGTGAGAACAAGAGAGTCAATGCCAAGAGTATCATGGGCATGATGAGTCTCGGTCTTAATGCCGGTGAAAAGGTTGTAGTAGAAGCTGACGGTGCCGATGAGGAAGCAGCAATCAATCATATTGAAAAATATTTAAGCGGCGAAAACTAATTTTATGAAAAAACTTTTGTTTTTGTACAATGCTCATTCGGGCAGAGAGAAAATTAAAAGTAAATTAGTAAAAATAATCGATATTTTTGCCAAAGCCGGTTATGAAATCACGGTTCATCCCACGCAGGCAAAGGATGACGCGACCAATACAATCATAGCTGACGGTGACCGTTATGACACAATAGTTGTTTCCGGCGGCGACGGAACGCTCGATGAAGCCGTAAAAGGAATGATCACTTTAAACAAAGACATTCCGCTCGGTTACATTCCTGCGGGAAGCACAAACGACTTTGCCAAAACTATCGGTATATCTTCGGATATGGCCAAGGCTGCGGAAACGGTCATATACGGAGAGCAGTTTCCATGCGATGTCGGAACATTTAACGACTCATATTTTGTATACATCGCAGCATTCGGAATCCTCACGGAAGTTTCATACGAAACCAAGCAGGAATTCAAAAACGTTTTCGGCCACATGGCTTACGTACTCGAAGGTGTGCGTTCAGTAGGAATGGGCAATTTCAAGCCGATTGAAATGACAATCACCGTCGGAGACAGGGTCATAAAAGATTCATTCATCTACGGAATGATAAGCAATTCAACATCCGTAGGCGGCGTAAAGAGCCCTTTATTTAAGGAAGCTCAGTTAAACGACGGAAAGTTCGAAGGCATCTTTGTAAGATACCCCGAAGATCCGACCGATTTAAACGCAGTGCTTGCATCACTCATTGCAGGCGAACCCGATCCCGAATATATGTATTATTTCAAGGCGAACGAAATTCATTTTACGAGCGATGAGCCCGTAGCGTGGACTAGGGACGGCGAGAACGGCGGCAGCCACACAGAAGTTACAATCAAAAACTTAAGGCAGGCTGTGACAATCTTTAAGCCGGTTAAAAAGAAATAAGGTGAGGAACCGCAGGCGCGGTTCCTTTTTTAAAAATATGAAAAGAATCAAAGTTAAAATCAACAAAAGCGAGCGCGAATATGATGTATACGCACTGCTTACATCATTCTTTCCCGGGACAGAAGTCGTAACTTCGGAAAATGACAACGAACCTTGCGACGGTGTTTTTTCTATTGACGAAAACGGAAGCAGCGTTAAGCTTTCAATCAACTTCGAAGACCTCATAAAAGAAACCGAATTCACAATCACATCCGAAGAAAAGGATGCTGCAAAAAAAGAGTTCGGTCTCAAACTCTATGACTTCCTCGTTGAAGCCACAGGTCGTGAACTTCCCTGGGGAAATCTTACAGGCATTCGTCCGACGAAACTAATCCGTACAATGATTGAAGAAGACGGAGAAGAAAAAGTCAGAGAACGCGCCTACGCTGAGCGGCGTCTTCGCGGTGAAAAACTTGAGCTTGGAATCGACATTGCAAAGCGCGAAATCGACATCATGTCAAGGCTCCACGAGACGGATGGATACAGCGTATACGTGGGCATTCCTTTCTGCCCTTCGACATGTCTTTACTGTTCGTTTACATCCAATCCGATTTTCAAATACAAAGACAAAATCAAGAATTACCTTCAGGCCGTCAAAAAAGAACTTGAATGGGATGTGTCCCATATGTCGGACAGGTACCTTGATACAATATACATAGGCGGCGGTACACCGACCACGTTAAGCCCCGAAGAACTCGATGAACTTTTAGGGTATATTACGAACATTCTTCCTATGGAAAATGTCAGGGAATTTACGATCGAGGCAGGCCGTGCGGACAGTATTACCAAGGAGAAACTTGATGTGATTAAGAAATATCCAATCACAAGAATCTCAGTTAATCCGCAGACCATGAGTGACAAAACACTTAAAACAATCGGTCGAAATCACACGGTTCAGCAGTTCATAGACGCCTTCAATTTAGTCAGAGAAGCAGGGTTTGACAACATCAATTCGGACATCATTTTGGGACTTCCGGGCGAGACAGTTGAAGATGTAAAACATACAATCGATGAACTTATAAAACTTGCTCCGGACTCGCTCACTGTTCATTCACTCGCCATCAAAAGAGCGTCACGCTTGAAGAGATGGATGGATGAAAACGAGCTTGAAATCACAATGGATTATGAGGAAGCAATGCGAATCTGCGCAGAGGGCGCAAAGGCAATGGGACTTAATCCCTACTACCTCTACCGTCAGAAGCAGATGGCCGGAAACCTTGAAAATACGGGTTATTCGAAGCCCGGCAAAGAAGGCCTTTACAATATTTTAATCATGGAAGAAATCCAGTCCATAGTCGCAATGGGTGCAGGCAGCGTGTCAAAATGCGTGCACGCAGACGGCCTTATAGAACGCTGCGACAATGTAAAAGACATCGATTTGTATCTTGAAAAGATAGATGATATGATTAATCGTAAGACTGCGCTTTTCACAAACGACACGCAGCATTAATGGGGATTGTAAATGTGTAAATGAAAAATGGGGGAGAAAATGAAAGCTAAAAAAATCATCAGGGAAATTCTGTTCTATCTGAACAATGCGATTCTGCTTTTAATCGGTACAATCGTAACTATATTGGGTCTTGGCGGGATTATAGCAGGCATCGTGGGCATAATCTGGATTTCCGCGAATGCGGGTGAATGGGGCGGACTTGTGGCAGGTCTGCTGACACCTATTTTAGCATCGATTATGGCGATTATTCTGCTTCCTATAGCAATTTTGGGAATTCTGGAATTAATTCCGATAATTTTCGCGATAATAAGAATATTCGTAAAAAATACAATCCCGAAATTTGTTTTTTCGATTTTAAATATACTCGGATGTTTCGGTGGTACGATTCTTTTGATTGGCGGTTCGTCATTTTTCCTGCATACCGTCATTTCGCTGTACAAAGAAGAATTGGAACAGCACACTTTTGGCGAAACCATATTTATAGTATTGATTGCTGTGTCGGCGACAATTCTGGTCAGTTCTCTTTTAGTGCTGCTTTTAAATACATTACTTCTGATATTCACTCTGATTGTCGACATTCCCTTAATTAAACGCGAAGCCGGGGAAAGAGCGGCCGCCAAAAATATAATAAGTGAGGCAGCCGAAGCAGAACAAAAATTAAGTTCTTGCAGTACGACCGACTCTGCAATAAAATAAAATTCGTAAAAAATACGGAAGGCATTATTCCGATTATATATGAAAGAGAGAATTTTTTATGAGATCCTACATTGAAGAAAGCAACTTTTTTAAAGGCATCAATCCTGAGGAAATTGCTCAGAAATACGGTACACCCGTATACGTATACAACGAGGAAAACATCAGAGAGCACATGAGAGATGTTGCAAACGTTATCACAAAATATCCTTATCGTGCTAACTACTCAATGAAGGCTAACAGCAACTTAACCATCCTTAAGATGGCGCTCGAGGAAGGACTTAACGCAGACGCTATGTCCGAAGGCGAGATGAGACTTCTTATTAAAGCAGGCTTCCCTTCAGACAGAATTTTCTTCGTACCCAACAATGTAGATAAGTCGGAACTTCAGTTTGCAATCGACCACGACATCATGGTAAGTCTTGACAGCCTTGATCAGCTCGATTTATTCGGACAGCTTAATCCCGGCGGAAAATGCTCAGTCAGAATCAACCCCGGCGTAGGCGCAGGACATCATGAAAAAGTTGTTACAGCAGGCAAGAAAACAAAATTCGGTGTAGCTGAAGAAGACGTTGATAAAATCTTTGAAATTGCCAAGAAATACAACCTCACAATCGCGGAGATCAATCAGCATGTAGGTTCACAGTATCTTGATCCCGAACCCTTCCTTCAGGCAGTTGAAAACTTCCTTCGAATTGCAGAGAAGTTTGACGACCTTGAGTACATCGACTTCGGCGGCGGATACGGTATTCCTTATCACAAATTAGACGACGAAGCAAAGTTTGACATGGCTTCATTCACGCAAAAGTTTACAGCACTCCTTGATGCATATGCAGAAAAGCACAAAGACAATCTGCCCCTCTTTAAGAGCGAACCCGGCAGATACTGCGTGGCAGAAGGCGGCGTTATCCTTGGCAGAGTACATGCAACAAAGCAGAACGCAGGTAAAAGATACGCAGGTACCGACATCGGTATGAACGTTCTTGCCCGTCCCACACTTTACGATTCATATCATGAAATTGAAGTTCTTCACAACGGTAAGGCAGTAAGCCGCGACGTACTTGAAGAAGTGAGCGTATCGGGTAACATCTGCGAATCAGGCGACCTTCTTTGTAAGGAAAGACCTGTGGCTCACATTGAAACAGGCGATTTGGTATGCGTACTCGATGCA
>JAFYHV010000110.1 GCA_017538995.1 Lachnospiraceae bacterium
GTGATAAATATGACAGTTTTTTCTTCAAAAAAACCACTGAATAAGAAACCTATCATCATAATAGTATCGATTTTTGCAGTGTTTCTTGCAATTATTCTTATTGGCGTCCGGGCGTTTAGAACTTATATTATAACCGATTACCAAGGCCGCGAAGTAACCGGACCTTACACGGTTTCAGAGGCAAATGCAATTCTTATAGATACATCCAGAGTGGAAGAGTTTGAGAACGACGGTTCTTTTAGGGAAGTTCCGGTACATTTCTATTATCCTGAGGGAGCAGATGAAAAGATGCCTTTGGTTATCTTCAGTCACGGCGCATTCGGATATTATCAGAGCAATACTTCGACGTATATGGAACTGGCAAGCAACGGCTATGTGGTAGCAAGCATCGAGCATCCTTATCACTCGATTTTCACGCACGATTCGACGGGCAAAACAATCATCGCAGACAGGCAGTTTTTAAGCGATTCAATGAATATCGGATCAAGCGATATTTCCGAAGCGGAAGCTTATACAATTACGTCTGAATGGATGAAACTTCGCATTGCAGATATGAATTTTGCAATTGATTCTCTTAAGGCCGGAAACACCGATATATGGTATATTGACGAAGAACAGAAAGCAGGAGTTTTAAAAGCCGTGAGCCTTATTGATGCTTCGAAGATTGGACTTATGGGACATTCATTAGGCGGCGCCACAGCGGTAACCTGCGGCAGAAGAGAAGACATTTCCGCAGTAATAGATTTGGACGGCACAATGCTCGGCGAAAACATCGGGATAAACGGCGAAGAGGTAATCATTAATGAAGAACCTTATCATACGCCTCTTTTAAATTTTCAGAGTGAGGAACATCATGCAGACGCCGTTGAGGCGGAGAGTATCGGATATGTATACTCTAACAATGTCATCATAAAAAACGCAGATACAGCATATAATACTTACTTTCAAAACAGCGATCACATGAACTTTACGGACCTTCCTCTTTTCTCGCCTTTTTTGGCTACGAAACTCGGAACAGGAACGGTTGACAGCGGTGAAATGATTGATTCATTAAATGGTATTGTGCTGAGATTTTACGAGTGCTATCTTAAAGGAGAAGGTGACTTTACCGTAAAAGAATTTTATTGAGGCACGTATGGAAATAACTGTTAAAAAGATTGGTGAAACCGAAAAAGAATATATAGAGATTGGGTGTCACAAACATGACGAACACATCGATGAGATTGTTCGTTTCATAAAATCCCGCGAAGGAATTTTAAAGGGAACCAAGGATGACCGGCAGTACAGCATTGCACTTCCCGATATTCTCTACATTGAAGCGGTGGACGAGCGGACATTCATTTACACGGAAAAAGACTGCTTCGAATCAGGCAGGCGCCTGTATGAATTTGAGGAAGTTTTGTCGGGCAGAAATTTTATGAGAATTTCGAAATCCGTCGTTGTAAACTTAATGAAAATCAATCATATTAAACCGTATTTAAACGGAAGATTTTCCTGCGTTTTAACGAATAACGAGCAGGTAATCATATCGCGTAAATATGTTCCGGATGTCAGAGAGAAATTAAAAGGAGGTTCGTTATGAAAGAACACTTAAAAACATGTCTTGGAAATTTTTTCATATGCGTAACACTCATAAATGTTGCTATATTGGTACTTGGCTGTATGCTTGAACCCGAAGTGAAATTCGGATATGAAGTTTTCGTTTATCCGTTAATCTACGGATTTTTAGGCACATTGCCCGGTCTTGTAATGTTTTCGCGCAAAGAACTTACAATAGGGCAGACTATCGTCCGTGAAGTAATACAAATGTTTTTGGTAGTCGCAATCATTGTCGGTTTTATGTTCGGAAGATACATAAGCGTTCCGGGTGCGGCTCCTAAAATAATCGGAGTGGCGATAAGTGTTGTAATAATATATATACTGGTGACCTTTTTCGGATGGCTCATTGATTTAAGAACAGCCGGTAAAATGACTGAAGAGCTTAAGAATTATCAGGAAAAAATGTCCAATATGTGTTAAAATAAATGTATCTTTTATGAAGAGGGGTTAACACTATGGTAGTAAAATCTAAAGCAACAGAAGTATCTGTTTACAGAAACAGCGTATCCGTCACACGTGTGGGTTCAGTTTCACTCCCTGCGGGACGCAGCACAATCTTTATTCAGGGCATGAGCAAGTCTGCTAAAAATGACAGTTTCTCGGTTAAGTTTCCGACTGAAATTCATGCAGTGAACATCCAGGTTGTTAGTTATGAAGAAACCGGCGAAGATCTTGAATCCGAGAAAATTGCGAAGGAATTAAGCGAGCTTAACTACAATGTTGAGACTTATTCCATGCTGATTGATTTAAGAAAGAAAAACGGTGATTTTTCATCCAGAAAAGACATTTCGGTAGAAGATCAGGAAAAGTATCTTGAGAGCCTTCCCGAGAAGCTTTTTGGTCTTCACGAAACCATCAATAAATTAAACGCAGAGAAAGAAAAAATCAGCGAAAAATTAAAAGAAGCCGAGGCAGAAGAAGAGAAGCCTTTAATCATGGTTGAACTTGAGTGCGAGAAAGAGGGCGAATATCCTTTTATCCTGCAGTATCAGGAGACTTCAGGCAGCTGGGAGCCCAAGTACGAAGTTCGTTTTACGGGCGAAGGAAATCCGCTGGACGTATATATGAAAGCCAAAATCATGCAGAGTTCGGGTGAAGACTGGAAGCAGGTCAAGGTTACGCTTTATACAGGCAATCCTTCCGCATCACAGAGTATTCCGAGTCTTCCGAGCGTAAAACTTTCCATCTACGAACCGCCTGTAGAAAGAGCCAGAGGCAAGGGCGTTATGATGGATATGGCTGCATCTGCCATGGCAGGCGGCGGTCAGATGATGGCAGCAGCGGCGTCTCCCATGATGGGCATGAATATGATGAATATGGCCATGATGCAGACCGCTCAGGCAACCGTTTCCGAAGAAGAAACAATGACTGCTTTCGAACTGCCTGATTTAAGAGATTTACTCAGTGATACTGACGGAAATATTGCAAATCTTCAGAGTTTTAAGGTTGATGCAAAGTACAATTCGCTCTGCATTCCCTGCGTCAAGGATACAAGCTTCTTAACAGCTACAATCACATCGGCTGACTGGCCTCTTCCCGCAGCGAACGCATCCATTTACCTTAAGGAAGTATTTGCGGGCAATGTATACGTTAATCCCGACAGCGAGGAAGAAACCTTCATCCTTTCGCTCGGTCAGGATGAGAGACTTAACGTCATCAGAAAAGAACTTCCCTGCAAGACTCAGGACGTATTCCTTAAGAACCAGAAAAAGAAATCTCACGAATATGCCATTAAGATTACCAACAAGTCTTCAGAAAGCATCAAAGTGCTCTTAAAAGACACTATTCCCGTTTCGACGGATAAAACCATTACTGTTGATGCAAGTGAGCTTAGTGGCGGCGTAATCAACGAAGAAAACGGCGTTATTGACTGGGAAGTTGAAGTTGCAGCCAAATCAACTGAAGAAATCAAGCTTGCATACACCATTACCTGGCCTAAGGACAAGCAGATTAACCGCTCCACGGATTATGTTCCCGTAGCAGGCTCCAAGAAGTGTCCTTCCTGCGGCGCTTCCGTTACCGGCAAATTCTGCCCTGTATGCGGCGCACCCGCAAAATAAAAAAGTACCAGATGGGGACGGTTCTATTTTGGCCTTTTTTACCAGGTGGGGACGGTTCTATTTTGGCCTTTTTTACCAGGTGGGGACAGTTCTTTAAACACGATTAAGTAAAAAAGAAGAGGAAAATGTACCGACCCCCAAAAGTTAGACCAAAAAAATCTAACGATTGGAGGTCGGTATTTTTATGTCAAAATATTCCTTTGAATTTAAGAAAAAGATTGTTTTAGAATATATCAATGGCGAAGGTGGGCTTGATTATTTAGCAA
>JAFYHV010000018.1 GCA_017538995.1 Lachnospiraceae bacterium
CTCACCAATGTTATCCGCAGCTATTCGTCTTAATCGTTTCTCTCCGATTCCGAAGTATTCAGCTGCTTCTTCTATGGTTAAAAGATATTTATGCCAAATTGGTAAAGGTTCTTTCTTCCTGGTTTCTGCTGAATTTGCTTCTTTAATCTTTGAATCTAAACGCATAATTGCATCATATGCCAACGGCACCATGTAAGGTACTGCCTGTGGTTTAATTGTACTTTCCTGTAAATATATTATTTTGTCCATTTCTTTTTCTCCTTATAATATTTTTTTCGTTAATTGACATACTTGGTTGACAAATCCTATCGGATTTTATCTTTCAATTCCTCTTTCATTAACTCTGTTTTTATTCCTTCGACGATATTCGTATGCTATTTGCTTTTCCAAACGATAGGCCGTCTTTGCTTCATTTCTTACTTCATCCAGTTTATCCTTCTGAACTTTCTTGGTATTAAGCAATTCATCTCTTCTTTGACATAAAGCCTTGATAGGAATATTCATATCAGGATATTTTTCGGAAAGAACTCTTCGAAGCATTCGGTACCTTCTTAATTCTCCGTCATGAGCCGAAGCAAATTTATCTTTCTTACCGGATCTTTTTATAGAGTACCATTCATCATAAACAGGTTTTAATTCTTTAAACTCTTTATAATCCCTAAGCGTATCGTTTATTTCTTTCATTTCTGTATCAGAAGCTTTAACTTCATTTTGAACGTCACTCACTTTGGAATATAAAGTTTTAGTCACAGCGCTGAAATCATCCAAGGAAGACACTTTATATTTTTCTATAAAGCTATTAACCTCAGCCCTGGCTTTAACAGTTCTAACTTTCCCATACCTTTTTTCGAGACTATTACAATAGTTGTCTATAGCAGCGATTAATTCATTAAAACCGATTTGGCTTTTTTCATTCTCAGTCTTGATTTCCTTATACGTCTCGGATATTGAATTAATAAGATTCTTAAGACTTTTGATTTGATTATTTACCCATTTGACGAACCTGTTCCAATCGCCTTTATCTGTCTTAATTCCTCTTTTTTCCATTGCTCTGACATTTGGTCCCTCATGAATCTGAGGAAGGTAATCCTCACCACGGTCAACGAAAGATCTATGATCAACTCTCTCGGATATTCCCTTTGATTCAAATGCTTCATTGATACATTTAGCCCAGTTTTCTCTCCAGGTATTTAATGTTTCAACTTCACTCCAGTCCGTTGTCTTAACAGCATTGAAAACATATTTACCATCAGATCCTCTTATTCGATGTCCGTCCTCATCAACCAAATATTCTCTTCTTTGTTTTGCTCCCCAGGAACCGTCTTCATTAAGCGGACGTATCGGAACCATAACATGAACATGCGGATTCGGGTTTCCTCCTTCTTTCTCCGGTGAATGAATTGCCATGTCACAAATCATTCCCCTCTCAACAAAATTTTCATTAATGAATTTCTTAGCAAGTGCTATATTTTCGTCCATGCTTAATTCATTTTGTAAAGCAAAATCAAACGAATAAGCGAGTTGTGCTTTGGGATTTTTTTCGGCAAACTCAACCGCATTCCATAAAGTTTCCCTATTCAAATACTCCCTCGGGGCATTCTCAGGAAGAAGTATTTCCGAAGTAACAACTCCACCCTTTCTTGTATAATCAGGATCCTCTCCATAATAAGAATCATGTATTTTTTCTCCGGCACGATATGCAGCCGCTGAGCAAACCGAGCCTCCCGTTCCTCTCGAAATATGAGCAACATGAAAATGATAGGTTGCCATTATTCATTCACCTCCTCTATCTCATTAATCTCATACGCATCGACATATTCCCTTACTCCCGGAACATCCTTTAGTCCCTCCACAAACAAAACATACTGAGCTTTATTCATTTCTTTTATCTTTGGAAAGACAAATTCAAGATGTGCTGCCTTAACACAAAGTTCATGAGTTCGTTCATTCCGGTATTTCTTTTCAAGATGATCCGCTTTGTTTTTCTTACGATTTACTACTCTTCGTTTTCGTGTTTCTTTTTCCTCCAATTCTTCAATTTCTTCTCTCATTCTTTGTAAGTTTGAGTAATCTCTGTTTTGCTCCATTCTTCATTCTCCTTTCGTTTTTGAGTACAAAAAAAGCACCTTGTGTAAACAAGATGCTAAGTTTCAAATAAAAAAAAGGATGCCGTTTCCGACTTCCTTCATTTTACATTTTAAGTTGTAAACTTTTCTTATTCAAGACCTTTAACCGGAAACTTGCGGCATTCAATCGGAAGTTGTCGACTCCAAACCGGCACCAAAAATATCTTTCCTCCGAAGCAACGCGAAGGCAAATCCGTCGGAGACAATATATCGGGCTCCTGCCAAACGCACTACATCCCAAAGGGGATGTATAGAAGTGCGCCCTTATTAAAATAAGGGATTTGGAGTTGCCGGTGTTTCGGGCTGTTGCTTCGAAATATCATTCTTTTGACATTTTAAGAATAACATATCCGTTTTCAAAAAAATATACTTAATTTATACCGAATTTATACCGATTTTATACCGAATTTATACTTTCGCCCTTGTCAACCAACTTTGTCAACCAACTTTGTCAACCAACGAAAAAACTTTTTCCAAGCAATTAGTTCTTGCCAAAAGAAAAAGGACTCGGCAACCAGATTTTTTTCTCCGTTTGCTTTGTCCATTGTAAATATATCACACTTATTTTGAGAGTGGAATACTCAAAACCTACCACTTTCTTACTTTTTGCTTTTTCTTCGTAAAAAAATCATTATATCCCTTAGTGGAATTATGATATCGCCCAACTTTTGAACCTTAAGATAAGCGTTGTACCCAATCAAAAAGCATATTTTTTCAGTTCAAATGATACGCTTTCTTCTATACCTTCAGTTATTAAAATCGAATTAAAAAATGATATTATATCCTCAAATATAGCCTCTCCATCTTTGGTTTTATTAATCCGATTATCATTCTCATCAATATAATCAATAAAATAGTTTTGTTTTTCCCAATGAATATCTATTTCTCGGCCGATTCCATCCTGGATTGCAACCGGATCGAATTCTCCTGATTTAATGGCCAGTAACGAACTAAGATAATCCTTTATCTGTCTCTGAGCTTTTTCCCCAAACGAAAATTTCTTCCTTTCATTCTTTAGAAAATTCTCAAAAACAATATCTTCATCAGATATAAAAATATTTCGAAAGGGTCTGAATTCGCTATCCGCATATCTAATGCGGATTTCTTTTTCACCTAATGCATCAATTACTTCTCTCTTGATAAGTTCAACACTTGTTCCATTCCAAAAGAAGAATCCCTGTTCAATTTCATTTTCTTCTATACAATACCATTTTGTATCTTTAAAATCTTGTATAAACTTCCTAATAAAGTCTTCGCTATACTCCATACCTCTCGTATCAAAGATAACTAGAAACCTGTTTCCTTCAATTGGGGTAATCGTCCTATCGTAACAACCTCTTAATAAATAATAATCATTGCTATCTAATCTTAGAATTCTTTCTTTAGCCATCTCATAGCAAATTAAATAGTTATGAACATAATTTGACATAATCAATCTCTCCTAAGCTTTTGTGTTCAATACCACATAACCATTCCGCCTCGAGGCTTTTCATCATTATTTAACCTTTCGATAATCTGATGAATTGCATGATGACCATAGTTATTGTTTGCAAAATCACCCTCTGCCCCTTTGGTTATTCTTATCTTTTCTTTTATTTTATCGACTTCAATAATCCCGTAGTCTTGAGTTCTGTCATCTTCTGGATAATACCAATATATTATTTGTGTATCATTCTCCTCTATAAAATCATATACGACCATATATACCCTCATTAAAATCTATGAAATACTTTTCATAGTTTCTTGTCTATGCATTTTTTTCCAGTCTGCCCCTTCAAAAAAAATATCGCATTCATCATGAATGCCAACCAGTTCACACCATCTTGCAGAAAGAAGCTTTGCATATTGAATGCTTTCCGCTCCATAGCATCCAAGAGCAAAACCATCATTAATTTCCACAAGAAGAGTTCTTCCGTCTTTGGTAACGCCAATATCTACTGCACATCCCGCGGGAATTCTTGTATATTCTTTAACCATTTCGTCTAAAACGTTCGAGTCATACTTAACATGCCAATCTCCTCGATATGGTCTAACATCCCATATTTTTCCGTACCTCGTAAACGCTCTAAACTCAGCCTCAAAATCAACCAACTCGCTACACAAAACAGATTCGTTACTTTTAAATTCTCTTAATCTGGGAACATCTTTTTCCGATTTTAATACAAAACCAACAAATGCTTTATCTCTAACAGGTTTTACAAATACAGGCCATTCTGATTGTTTATTAAGAATTCCTTCAAGACTGTCTGTCCAAATACTTCTACCAAAATATTTTTCGAGTTCTTCTGGATAATCATATTCAGGAATTTCAATTCCATAACTACCAAGTTTTCTTTTTATTATAGATACACCACCAACAATTAAATCATCTGGTCTGGTATTCTCTATTTCCTTCTCTGAATTATAGAAAAATGTCTCTAATCCCAAGGCTTGAAATCCTTGCCATGCTGTATAATCTGAATCTGTTTCAGGTATTCCCTTATTATCAGTTTTTATATAAATTTTCATAAAAACCTTCCTTTTCTTCTAAAGTATGCAATTCAAAAACTTTCGCCACATTGATATCCTCTAATAATATCTATCCAAAATTATATTCGTCTTCTCTGCTTAGAAGTTGACTCCATCTTGCAGAAATAAGTTTCGCATAATTAAGACTATTTAATCCATAGCATCCCAACGAATATGCATCATTAAACTCAACCAAAAGAGTTCTTCCGTCATTAGTAACACAAATATCCATACTGCATGCTGCTGGTCTTTCATCCCATTCAGAAAACGCTTTCAACATTTCTTTAAGAATGGAGCTGTCATAACTGTAATAAAATCCTGCGTAATCCTTATGACTAAGCAATCCGTAAGGTCTTACATCAGTGAGTTTATCATATGTAATAAAGCATCTCCATTCCGCTTTAATATCTATCGGTTCACTGACTATAACCTCATAGTCCTCATAACAGCTTCCGCATCCGATAAGGTCATTTATACTCTTTATAATTTTTCCGGTAAAAGCTTTATGTCTTACAGGTTTCACAAAATAACCCGCAGACCATTTACTCTCATCAGAAGAAATGCTGTTAATGGTATCTCTCCATTGTTTTCTTCCTAAAAACTTTTTTAATTCTTCAGGATAATCAGGTATATCCGGATATACTCCAAATTTGGCGAAAATCGTTTCACACTGATCAATATAATCAATTACTATGTCGTCCTTCTCAACCTTATCATATATTTCATCGATTATATGGTACGGAATAATCTCAGCTCCAAGTTCAATAAAACCGTACATTGCATTGGCAAAATTCCAATTATGAGGTATTTCCATACCTAATCCATTATTAAAATATGTTTTCATCCATATTTTTCCCATACTATCACCTATATCTTTCTATTCAAAGTTTGAATACTCAGTTTGCGGAGTATTGTAATTTAATACATAATTCCATCCATCTCTAAAAGCAAAAAGCAGTTTTTCATCCCAATTAACGTTATACAATCCTAAACACATGAAATTGTGAACTTCCGTTATCGCTGTTCCTTCAGGTGTAATCATTAGATCAATTGAATACGATTTTGGACAGTCCGGCTGTTTATTATAGGTTCTTATAGCATCTTTTAATAATTCCATATCCGGTAATAAGTAAGCATCTCCCGAGAAATGAGAAACTGTTTCAAGTTGCCCTTCAAGAATATACGCTCTATACTCAGCAAGAACATTTACCACTTCAGATATCTGATATAAGTGTTCATAATCAAATCGGAGCGATAAATCGTATTCGTTTGTTCTTGGTTCAAACATTTCATCATAAACAAAATTTTCAAGTTCGCCCTTATACGAAAAAACTTTCTGCTGGGTAGCATCCTTTATAAAATACCTGCCTTCTCTGGGAATATCCCATACTGGTACAATACTGTATTTTCTTTTTAAATACCTGTATTCCCTTAAACACGGAGGTACCTCTATTGCATTTTCATTATCAATGCCATGAAATATCTTAAGCACCTTTCCAACAAATGATACTTCGCCTATAGCAATCGCTTTTTGATATTCATCCGGAAACTCACTCGAATCTTTTAATCTCCGTTCTAATCCGTTGAAAGAATCATCTTCTGAACATAAGTCTGATTCCTGCATCAAAACATATTCATGTTGATGTTTAAAAGACTTTAGAAGGCTTTCCATTATTGCAAACTGTATATCATCAAAATTGAATCTATCTTCTTTCTGAAGAATAAAAAACATACAATCCCTCCTGTCTTTATCCATTTAATTCTTAGTTATTTTCAAATCTGCTTCATTGTTTTTCAAAGTTAAGGTACAAACGTTTCCATGTAATTTGTTCCTAAATCATTGGAAATCTCACGCTCTATAAACTTAAGAACCCTTTTAAACTCATTAAATCGCCATACATCTTCCCCGGTGTGTCCTTCAATACGTTCAATTAATTCATCTTTTCTGTAAAACTTTATATTCCAACAATGACCATCTATTATTGTCCTGCCATGATTATCCGAATCATAACAGAATAATTCTGTCATTATCGGATTAATTATATACGCCCCATCTTCCGGCTTTAGAAATATAACTGCTCCGTCTTTACAATCCGTATTATTATGATACTGAATCATACCTGTCTTTTTTACTGATACATCAAACATATATCCCAAATATGGATTATTATGTATTTCTACCCTGTCTATAACATGAAGAAGCGCATGGCGTTTCATTCTTGGCTCAAAGTTCTCCAAAATATGGTTTCTGAATTCTTCAGGAACAGGAATGTTATACTGATCAACATATTCATAAAATACATCATCCCAGATATATGTTCCGTCAGAATATGAATTTCCGCACCCAATTGTATTATCAGGATTTATTTCATCCTTAATTATTCCCGGACTAAACACAATCATATTTGTTTTTAAATATGCCATAATCTTTGACTTCATTGAATCCGGGGTGTCCGAAACAAGATCTTTCAAATGGGGAAGTGATTTATCACCATGTTCATATGAGTAACATACCTGTCTGTTTTCTCTCTTCATTAAATTTTCCTTTCCTGATTTAATTCTAGTGACTTCTAAAGCCATACTTCTTTTGTAAGCGCTTCTACTGTTCCGTTTTATTCTAACTATACTAACCATTCTAACATATACCGTAGTCAAGCATTGTCCCATAACTGGTCCTCAGACGAAAAAGAAAATCCCCCATTCATTTTAGGAAATCCTAATAAATTTTTATAATTCTTCTTATGCACAACACGCTTTCCTTAGACTAAAAAAAACAGCCCACACTTAATGGGCTACAAATCGTATACATACTATAGAAAACGTTTGCGGGTGGATTCGAACCACCGGTGCGATACCGCACACCTCCTTAGCAGGGAGGTACCTTAACCCTCTCGGACACGCAAACTCAGTGGGCAGAGTTGGACTCGAACCAACGAAGACCGAAGTCAGCGGATTTACAGTCCGCTGCAATTGCCACTATGCGACCTACCCATATGATCCCCGCCGGATTCGAACCGAGCATCTCAGCCGTGAAAGGGCTGTGTCCTAGCCTTTAGACCAGGGGACCGCATCTAGAAACCGATTGACTCATCGGTTTCTTTTAAATTTTCAAGCACTGATATTGGCTTTTGTATCCATATCAACAACTAAAATCTCATCAACAGATACATCAAAAATCATTGCCAACACGACTAAGTTATCTATGGTAGGCATAGCCTTGCCATGTTGCCATTTGTAGATGGCCTGAGGTGTTCCAAACCCGAAAAAGATTTGTAATTCCTTTACCGTCAACCCGGCATCTTTTCTTAATCTGTCAATATTTCTTCCCGTTGCAATCATATCAATAACGGGTAAATTTGTTATCATTTCATCCTCCGTTCCGGCACTCCGACCGGAACGGAATGTTCCTAGTCGGATGCCTTAAAATTATAAATAGGTTTCATTACATCGATGACATCAACAGACTCTTTTATTACATCAATGATGTCTTCCAGTCTCTTGTATGCCATCGGAGCTTCGTCCAATGTATTTTCATTGATTGAAGTGGTATAAATACCCTTCATAGTTTCTCTGTATTCGTCCATACTCAGGTTTTCTTTTGCCTTAGTTCTGGACATGATTCTTCCCGCTCCGTGAGGTGCGGAATAGTTCCATTCAGGATTCCCTTTGCCGACAGCAAGTACACTTCCGTCTCTCATATTAATCGGAATCAGCACTTTCTCACCACTGTGGGCTGCTATTGCGCCCTTTCTCAAAATCATTTCATCTGTATCGATATAATTATGAATAGTATGGAATGCATCGCTTCCGCTCATTCCTGTTCTTTCAAGAATGATCTCAGCCATCTTTTCTCTGCTTCGTCTTGCAAAGGCCTGGCAAATAACAACATCGTGAAGATAATCTTCAAGGTATTTGCCTGAAAGGAAACAAAGGTCTTCGGGCATACTTGTCTCGCTCTCATAAACCTGCCAATGAAGTTGCTTCAACGCCTCTTGTATTTCATTCTTACGTCCCATCTCCTTGTAGGTTCTGATTATTTCGTCTCTTTTTTCTAAGTAGTCACCATATCCTCTGTTTAAGTTAATTGCGAGCTTCTGGTATAACTCAGCGACTTGTTTTCCAAGATTTCTCGAGCCTGAATGAATGATAAGATACTTGGTTCCGTCTGAAGCTTCATCAATTTCTATGAAATGATTTCCGCCGCCTAATGTTCCAAGAGATCTTTCCAGTCTTTTTGCATCCTTTAACTCTCTGTAGCAAGCCAATCCTGTCAAATCAAATCTTTCCTGACGACCTTCCCACACATTCATACCCGAAGGAATGAAGTGCGCCGCTTCATCAACTTTCTCGAAATCTATATCTGCCTTTCCTAAATTTACCGTATACATTCCGCATCCGATATCGACGCCAACCACATTGGGAACTGCTTTATCCTTAATTGTCATTGTGGTTCCAATGGTGCATCCTTTACCAGAGTGAACGTCCGGCATGATTCTGATCTTAGATCCTTCGGTCATGGCATAGTCGCACATTCTTCTGATTTGCTCTATCGCTTCGTCTTCTACCACTCTTGCATAGCAAACAGCTGTATTCACTTTTCCTTTAATCTCTAAAACGTCCATGATTCTTTCCTTTCCAAATACATTGAACAAGTACACGAGGTGGGATTTGAACCCACATGCATCTCTGCGTCTGATCCTAAGTCAGGTGCGTCTTCCAAGTTCCGCCACTCGTGCATAGCAGATTCATCGGGACTTGAACCCGAACCAACGGTTTTGGAGACCGTCATGCTACCAATTACACCATAAATCATTATTAAAAATGTGATTACGCAGAGCCTGAGATTCGAACTCAGATATCCTTTCGGAATGTCGGTTTTCAAGACCGATGCTGTACCAGTTGAGCCAACTCTGCAAAAAAATACCGCCTGCCTCTAATAAGGTAAGCGGTTTGAAACATGTTTATTCGCAGATTTCTTTTATACGAAATCTATTCTTTAAAAACAATTTCCCGTTTTTGCTTAGCCTTATCAGAGCGCATTGAACTAAATCTCCACTCGAGTTTTGATTCGAGTGCCGATTCGAGACGATCACTATAAAGACTATAAAAACGATTCATTGTTGTCATCTTAGTTTTCCTTTCCGGGAGCACAATTCGCTCCGCTTATCTCTTTATGTATCGTATGATAACACCATTTTCTTTAGTTGTCATTATACTTGTGGTATAAAACTTTATCCTTATTTTATTAGATTTTTTTCATTCACTCAATAAACTTGTTCCGTACTGGTTGAATTAGTGATAATTCTTATATTTAATTACCCTCAAATTATTCCATAAACTCGGCCTCTATCTCTTCTATCGTCGGCAAGGATGATTTGTAATCCTCCGGAAGAAATCTGTTGATGTCGTATACGGCAATTCCCATTGGCTGACTGCTTGCCTCCAAAGCATATTGAGCCTTTACATTATCTTTTGACTTGCAGAGGATAAGTCCCAATGTCGGTCCGTCTGCTTCTCCTTTAATTTGATGGTTCACAGCAACCATATACGTTCCGAGTTGTCCCATATCTCCAGATTGAAATTCTCCGATTTTCACCTCAACCACAAAAAAACAATGAAGTTTATAATTATAAAAGAGAAGATCAACAAAGTTCTCTGTTTTTCCAATATTAAGTTCTACCTCTCTGCCGACGTAGGCAAATCCGTTTCCCAGCTCTATAAGAAATTTCTCGATATTATCTAGGAGCGCATCCTTAAGTTCTTTTTCATTGTATTTTTCTCTTATGGAAATAAAATCAAAATTGTAGGGATCCTTCGTAATCGCCTGCGCGAGCTCACCTTTTTCTTCCGGAAGGGTTATACTGAAATTGGTGATAGCCTTTCCCTGACGTTCATATAAATCTGTATCAAGAAAATTCATAAGCACCGCTCTTGACCAGTTATTTTCAAGCGTTTTCTTCACATAAAAAAGTGCTTTCTCGGGATTTTCTTTACACTTATCAATAATCAATTTATTATGTCCCCACGGAATGCAGAATACCATTTCCAAATCGTCCCCAGGCTGGGGACGATTCCCATTAATCAACAATTCGTCCTCAGTTTGGGGACGGTTCTCCGAAATCGATGGATACATTTCGTAAAAATAACGCATATATTTCAAATTTGTTGTCGAAAACGATTTGATATCTGGAAATACGTCCTTCAAATCCGAACTTATCGCATTATAAAAGCCTGATCCATATTTCGCTTTTTCGCTCATAAGCGCAATATCTCTGCCAAGTTCCCAATAAAATCGAAGCATTTCACTATTTACCTTAACTGCAGCCTTCAATTGACTCTGTCTAAAACGTTTGGAAACTTCTTTTATCCAATTTCTATATTCTTCATCCGTCTTAATAAGACTACTCATATCTGTAACCTCCTTCGGCCGCAATAGCCGAAAAAAACTTATGCAGTTCTGATTAGTAAATTTATACTCATAGACAAAAAGTCTTTGTCATCAAGCTTATTTTACCATAAACATAGATGCCTTTCAGTAGTTATCTTACTATAATCATGCCAAAAGTGATGTCCTATAAACATCCCTCTGACACAAAGAATGGTTTATTTTGGGGTAAATTTATAAATTATTATGGGAAAACAACTATCAAGACCTGATAGCTGTATTTTTTAGAAAAATAATTGAGGCGGTTCTAAACTAAAGTTAAAAAGGTATAAAAACGGTATAAAACTTCCATTTGATTTTTTGAAACCATTGATTTTAGGGCTTTCCCGGAGATATTACTTTCTATCCAAGATATTGCCCCAGCAGACAAAAAGTACCTTAGTCATGTTTTTTCTTCCTTTTTTCTGTTTTCTCACACCATAAAACTATACCATAAAATCACTGTTTTGGATATATGCCGGCTGTATACAAATAAGCACTAAAATTTCTTTCAAAAAATAACTTGAAATTAATTTTAAATTAACTTAGCATTTTTTTAGGACGTCCAAATCAAACAAAAGAGGAGGATAAAATGAACCGGGAATCTTTACACAAATATATAGAAATAAGTACCGGAAATGCAGGAAATATCTGCCAGATTCACGCCATAAAAGACGGAGAAGTGATTTATAACGACACATGGCGAAGATTCAAGACCGAAGATCCTGTAAATGTGAATTCCGTAACCAAAGGCGTTATGGCATTGCTTACCGGAATTGCCGTTGATAAAGGACTCATAAAAGACGTAAATCAGAAAGTAATGGATTTCTTCCCCGACTATGAGGTTAAGCGTGGTGAGAAAACCATTTATGATGTTACGATTAAACATCTTCTTACAATGACAGCTCCCTACAAATACAAATCAGAACCCTGGACGAAGATTTGCACTTCAGATGACTGGACGAAAGCAACTCTGGATTTCTTAGGAGGACGCAACGGTATTACGGGTGAATTTAAATACGCCACACTGGGAATACAGATTTTAGCAGGAATAATCGAGAATGCTTCAGGTGAGAAATGCATTGATTTTGCGAACAAGAATCTTTTTATTCCGCTCGGAATTCCCGAACATATCATTCACGGTGAAAGCAGTAAAGAGGACCAGTTTGATTTTTTTATGAACAAAGGGCCTCGAAAAAACGAATGGTACTCAGATCCTAAAGATACCGTAACTGCAGGCTGGGGACTCTGCGCTACCGGACAAGACCTTGCAAGACTCGGAGAGATGGTTTTGCATGAAGGAGCATACGATGGTAAGCAAATCATCTCATCAGAATGGATTAGTGAAATGCTCACTCCCCGTCTTAAACTTGATAAGATGTTTGGATACATGGAGTACGGATATCTCTGGTATAAACCAAATGAAGACAAAGAAGTATTTGCTGCCATCGGTGACAGCGGAAACATAATCTACATAAACAAAGAAAAGAACGTATCTGTAGGCATTACAGGAACATTCAAACCCAGAATCTTCGACAGAGTTGAATTTATTGAAGAAAAAGTTTTGCCTATTATATTATAAAAAATATCGTTCCCTCAGCCACTAGGGAACGATATTTTTATGGGGTTTATAGGAGTAATTCCTTGTTTATGAAAAAACTAGATGTAATAAACGTAATCTTCTTTTCTCGGAGCAGCTTCCTTTGCAGGCTCTGCTGCGTAGCCGAGAGCACAGTGTCCGATTCCTTCGTAATTGCCTTCGATGCCTAACTTCTTTAAGAGGTTTTTGCCGAAGTCTGACTCGAACTCTTCTTTTGCTCTGTGAATCCAGATACTTGCTACGCCTAGGCTTTCTGCGGCATTCATAAGGTTGCCCATTACGAGCGAACCGTCATAAACATAAGTTCCGATATCTTTGTTTGCAAGAACGATGAGGATTACGGGTGCTCCGTAAAAAGGATCGAAGTCATGGTCCCAGCCGCCGATTTTAAGGTTTTCGCGGGACAGTTCGTCTCTGGTTTCCTTGTCTGTTACTGCAATGATAATCGGACTCTGCTTGCCCATGCCTGTTGCGGCGTATGTTCCGGCCTTGATAATAGAATCAAGGTCTTTTTTGCTGACCATGTCGGGTTTGAAGTTTCTGCAGCTTCTTCTTGATTCCAAAACCTTTAATGTGTCGTTCATGTTACCCTCCTTTATACATTAACTTTTTATTCATTTACTCTTTTAAGGCAGATATTTTCCTGCTGCCAAATAAAGCTCATACCAGTCGTGATGCGAGAGATTTACGTCTGCTGCCTTGCATGCATCTTTTATGTGCTCAGGGTTCATAGTGCCAATGATTGCCTGCATTTTGGCGGGATGACGAAGAATCCATGCAATGGCAACCGCAGTCTTTGATGCGCCCTCACGCTCTGCAATCTTTTCAAGCGCTTTATTAAGTTCAGGAAAATCGGGATTGTCGATAAAAGTACCGCCGAACATTCCGATCTGCAGAGGTGACCAAGCCTGAATTGTGATGTCGTGAAGTCTGCAGTAATCAAGCGCATTTCCGTCGCGATTGATTGAAAATTCAGTGGTTTTATTGTTCATATAGAGCGCCTGGTCAATCAGCTGAGACTGTTCGAGAGAAAGCTGAACCTGATTGAATACAAGCGGCTGTTTAACATACTTTTTTAAAAGTTCTATCTGCATGGGAACGAGATTGCTTACACCGAAATGTCTTACCTTGCCTGCATGCTCTAAGATATTAAAAGCATCCGCAACATCTTCGGGATCGTATAAAACGTCCGGTCTGTGAAGAAGCAGCGCATCAAGATATTCGATGTTTAATCTGCGTAAACTGTCGTCCACGCTCTGAAGAATATTCTCCCTGGTCCAGTCAAACTCGTTTCTGTCAAAGCAGAGACCGCATTTACTCTGAATAAAAATATCTTCTCTCTTTATACCTGTTAAAGGAAAAGCCTCGGCAAATCTGGTCTCAGCCTCTCCGTTTTCGCCGTAACATGTGGCATGATCATAAAAGTTAATACCGCAGTCGTATGCAGTACGGATAACCTTTGCGGCATCCTCTTTGCTTAAAGCGGGCATTCTCATGCATCCCTGAACGATAGCGGATATATTCTTAGGTCCGTTAACAACACTTATAATCTTCATGGATAATGTCCTCCTTGTCTTTTACACTCTAAGATTATAGTAAGACATTACCCATGATATTACTTCCGAATATTTGACTAAAACTGCCCCTTTTTTGACTTTATTCCTCTTTTTTCTTTTTAGGTCTTAAAAGCTGTCCGACCTTTTTATCAAGTAAACTTAAGCCGAATGAAACCGGTATCGACAGCGCCAGTACAACCAGTGTATAAAGCGAAACATTTTCGATATAAAACAATGGCTTTTTGCCCTGCTGAAGCATGTAAAATCCAAACATATGAATAAAGATTCCGTGTACAAGGTAAAGTTCCAAAGTGAACTTTCCGAAGAACGCAAGCACTTTATTTCCGACCTTGATTTTCATGCTTAAAAGATAATACATATATGCAAAAAGAAGCGTATACAAAACCTGGAAGATGCATCCGACAAGTTCCGACCTGTAGCCGTATACACCATTGTACTGGTGCTTGGAAATCATAAGATAAAGTCCGCCTGCATTGTTTCCCAAAAACCAAAGTATCGGCCAGATAATCAACGTAATTACAAGCCTTACCGCGTATAACTTTTTACATCTCGCAAATATCTTATCCTCATACTTTGCAAGGAGGATACCGAGCAAAAACATATGAGGCGTGTTAAACCACCATGTTCCGTAATGAAATACGATACCGCAAATAATGTAAGCAAGCGTGCCTAAAGCCACTACCAGAATTCCCGCCCAGTCTTTCTTAATCAGTCCAAAACCGATATAGAAAAGCAGGTACAGCAAAAGCATGCAGGGAACATACCAGATATAAGGATGCCATGTATCGTGTCCGTTTACGGCAAAAGGCGGATCGATTTTATACGGTATTTTTCTTAAGTGCATAAAATACATGTACACGAGCATTGTAAGTCCCGAAGGAATCAGTATCGGTATGAATCTTACCGGAATAAATCTCTTAAAAAAGTCAGGCTTTGCCTTCGCACTCTTATAAAGTCCGTAACCGGAACATAAGAAAAACATCGCAACCATCGGATATCCTGCGGTAACAAAAATATCAAATCCGTGACGCACATATTTCGGATTTAACCACGTTGCGCAGGTCATATGCGAGATGTGATGAAATACGATTATTACGGCACAGAAACCGAGGAAACACTTGGTCGTATTAAACGACATATTGTCTTCGTTCCACATTCCCTTTTTGCAGAATTTCACGCCGAAAAAGAGCAAAACTGCGAGTAAAACATACCAGATAATGATTAGCATTTTTCTTTCTCCGTAAATTTATTTTATCTTGAATGTTCTGGGTGCAAACTTATACACAAGCTTGTCCGCTACTACAAAATACACAAGTGTAATTAATATACCGACTACAGCCGTAAACACATTTGGCATCGGTATAAACATAATTACGAAACACACTGCTCCGTATATAAACGCAAGATATCCGTAAAGCTTTGATTTGATCATAAAATCTCTCGAATACGGCTGAAGTATATAGTAAATCGTCAGGTGTCTGATTGAGAAAAGTGCCGTAAAAGAAGTGATTGTAACTACAACCGAAATATATTCTCCGAAGTACCTTTCTCCGCCTGTTAAAACAAGCGTTACAATGACGAAAATCATCATAAGTGAAGATACAATCATATTAAACTTAAATATCGAAAACGCC
>JAFYHV010000111.1 GCA_017538995.1 Lachnospiraceae bacterium
AAAGTTAACAAGTGACGAAAAATGTCATTTATAGTATAATGGTTTCGCCTGTTTTGATACGAAAACAAACACATATATCTTTTAGGAGAAATAATGAAAAATAAAAACAGAACTCATAAAATATTAAACCGTATAGTTTCTTTTATGATTATTACGACAGTTGTTTTATCATATGCCTGTCAGGAGGCCAAAATAGATCCTAACGATTATCCGACTCCTTATGCTGTCGAAGAAAAGGAAGAAACAGCCGAAGAAACGGGAACCGTCTCTGCCGGAAATGTATATGGCGATAAAGTGTTTGAGCCGGAAACCAACACGCTCAAAGAAGAAGGAAAATATGTTTACAATCCGCTTATAATTCCGGACTGGATTTTGGAAGCATACAGGGATAATCCCAAGATTATCGGTGTTGCAAAAGACGTATTAAGGGCAATTGACAGATATGATACCGAGTTTGTTTTAGATCCCGATATAACTTTATCCGAAGCGGAAATTGATGAGATTTCCTATGTTATTTTTTATTCAAATCCCATTTCCAATGCCGTATATTTTTATGAAACGGATGTGAAGAATGTATATGCATTGGAGTATTTACCTCAGTATACAGTTACTGAAGAAGCGGGTGAGGAAAATGTAACTGTTGAAGAAAGCGATTTAGAGGAAGTTAAGGGGATTATTGACGGTTTTAAGGACTATGTAACTGAGACAATCAACAATAACTTAAATAAAGATATGAGCGAAAGAGAGATGGCTGCGATTATTTACAGGCAGCTTATCACGGATATCTCTTTGGATGTAAGAAATACCGACAACTATCAGGGATTAAGTATTGAAGTTTATCAGTCGGGAGAATTAATAAAAGGTGTAACGGATCGCAGATATTCATCGGGCTATGAATTCGTCCTGCTTTATTCATTTTTTATGACGCAGTTACACATTGATACAAGGACAGTGTACGGCGCAGGCGGATATTTTACGCAAAAGATCAAAGACACATTAAGCGCCAAATCCCCGGTATCATCATACTGGACATGGCAGGTGCTTTGTCTTGACGGAGAATACTATAACTGTGATATTGTTTTGGAAAAAGTCTGGTTTGACGAAGAATATAAGGGTGCAGAGGATGCCAAGCCTGATATGTTATTCTTCGGAATGAGTGATAATAAACGAAGCGAATCATTTAAAATCGGAAAAGCGTCCGTATTGTTTTTTGAAGAGGAAACATCGGGCGGTGCGAAAGTTCCGGATTGCCCCGCAGATTTTAATTATTTGGAAGAATTATGAGTGCTTTCAGGAAAGGATTTACAGACGGAATACCTATAGGATTAGGATACCTTGCGGTATCATTTTCCTTTGGCATATTAGCGGTTGCAGGCGGACTTAATGTCTGGCAGGCAACTCTTATTTCGATGACCAATTTGACGAGCGCGGGACAGTTTGCAGGCCTTACAATTATGATTTCTGGCGGAAGCATAGTCGAAATGATTATCTCGCAGTTTATCATAAACTTAAGGTATTCGCTTATGTCGATTTCACTTTCGCAGCATATAGATAAAACCATGAGGCTTCCGCAGAAACTTTTCTTCGGAGAGTTTCATACGGATGAAATATTTGCGGTTTCGATGGGACGTCCCGAGAAACTCGGAAAGACATATTTTTTAGGAGTAATCATTGCGCCTTACATAGGCTGGTCACTCGGAACATTCCTCGGAGCGGTGTGTGGTGAAATACTTCCCACAATGGTAGTAAGCGCACTCGGTGTTGCACTGTACGGTATGTTTATCGCAATCGTGGTTCCGCCGATGAAGCATTCGTGGAAGATGAGCATAGTGGTAGGCCTTGCGGTAATAATGTCGGTATGCTTTGCATATGTTCCGGGACTTAAAAACGTGTCTTCGGGCTTTGCGATTATCATCTGCGCGGTACTCGCATCGTTATTCGGAGCGCTGGTTTTCCCCATAAAAGAAGAAAAAGACTTAAAGACAGAAAGTAATTGATTTTGGTGAATAAATGGACTGGTTGGTATTTTTCAAATATCTCATAGTGATGGCAGGTGTGACTTACCTGATAAGAGTGCTGCCTTACGTTTTTATGAGAAAAGAAGTGAATAACAGTTTTTTTAAGTCGTTTTTATCGTATATTCCGTATACGGTTCTGGCAGCCATGACTTTTCCCGCCATTCTTCATGCGACCGATAATATTTACAGTGCACTAGCGGGACTTTTAGTAGGTATAATTGTAGCGCTTTTCGAAAAAGGACTTCTTGTCGTTGCGCTTTCTTCATGCGTTGCGGTACTGCTCATTGAAATTTTGCAGAAGTTTGTACTTCACTTATAAAAGCTATTCCGCTTTAACGTAAACCCCGGTTCCTTCGAAGGAGTTAATTCTTTTAAGATTAACAAATCCGTTGAAATCAACATTTTCTTCCCACGGGAAAAAGCTGTAGTCAACAACTACGGCATAATTATCTTCCGCGGCAATCGGAAGTCCGTTATATTCTTTATAATAATCCCTGACAAAACTCTTTCCGTCACCGTGCACAACCAGATAATTAACTGTCTCACTCTGATCTAAAACACGACAGTTCTCGGCCCTCTGATTATCATCGAGGAAGAAGACTGTATCGACATCCAGTTCCTTGCAGTAACTGATTATTTCTTTTAACTCTGCGTGTTCGTCAACATTCTTAAAAGACTGAATCCCCGTA
Organism: Lachnospiraceae bacterium; assembly: GCA_017538995.1. Lineage (GTDB taxonomy): Bacteria > Bacillota > Clostridia > Lachnospirales > Lachnospiraceae > UBA3766. The sequence continues at coordinate 2,708 of JAFYHV010000111.1, forward strand.
ATATTTAAATAAACAAGAACCAGCAATCCGAAGACGGCAAGAGTAATCTGCTGCCGTTTTTTTAATCTTTCCAGACCGTCGAGAAGGAGTTTCGTCATAATGCAGAACATAGGAATCAGACCGATAAGATGATAGCGGTATTCAAACGTATCGGCGCCGTAGCGTGTATCGGTAATGCAGAGAATCATAAAATTCCAGACGGTAACCGAAGCTCCTAAAAGAAGGAACAGATCTTTTTTGTCTTTTATGAAAAGTATTATTGCAATAATCAGAAATACGATGAGTGAAAGCGTTACGCCCAGTTTTATGAGCAGTTCTATGCCTTCCGAAGAAATAACCTTTAATTCTGAGGATGTGGTAGCCGAGCCCAGAAGCTGGAAAAGCCCGAAGAAGCATTTCTGAATATTGTTCCAGAGATTCTCAACGCGCACAAAAACCATACCGTTTCCCTTTGCCGTCTGCGCCTTCGTGTTAAGAAGTATTCCGATTAAGCTGCATAAAACGGTGCCTGAGAAAAGTATGATTTCATTCTTTTTTATTTTCTCGGAATTGAAAAACTTATATGCGGAATATGCTAAAAGAAGCGGAAGAAGTCCGCAGACAAATACATAAACTCCGCTCGAAAAAGAAGTTACAAACAAAAGGATAAGATAAAGAATAAAAGCGACTAAAGATTTTACATCCTTTTTCTCTTTCTTTTCGTTTCTTAAGTGAAGCATAAGGCCTAAAAGCAGAATCGGAACCGTAACTTTTATGCAGTACTGTGCTCCGATGTAAAATAACATATTGTAGTAATCCAGAGCGCCGACCGTGTAGGGTATAAGCAAAAGATTCAGAGTAAGGATGGGATATATTTTTTTACTGCCGTCAAACAGGTAAAGAATCGAATATGATAAAAGAGCGCAAAGAAGTATATTGGATAAGCCTAAGGACAGATAGATATTGCGTGTAATCAGATAAATCGGAAGGGCGAAAAAAGCCGTGCTGTCAAATTCCAGAGTTGAAGGGTAAACCCAGTCCGGAATCAGCAGCGATTTCTCTTTGACAATCATCATGATATGATTCATGATCATACCCGCGTCACTGTCAAAATGCATTTTAATCTGCGTCAGATTGACAATTATCAGAAGCAGAAACTGAAGAAACAGTATTACAGAAAACAAGATTTCAAAGACAGAGAAATTCTTTTTCCGACTCATGAATGCTCCTTTCAAATACTTTTGAAGGGGTTGCAAAATACAATTAAAATGTGCTTACAAAAAGAATCGTAACAAAATATATTTAGGGTGTCAAATGCCTGTTGAGATTTGTTTTTTATTGTCGCATTTTGCAATAAATGTTATAATTGTTTTCGTTAAAAAACAGAGTGTTTTCCAATCCTTATATTAAGGGATTTTAAATGGGAGAATGAAACATGGAAAGAGTTGAAAATACGTTAGACAGGGAAAAACTTACAAAAGCCATGAACGGCTGTATCGAATGGATCAGAGAGTTTTTTGAGGAAAACGGAAAAGGCTGTAATGCGGTCTTGGGTATTTCCGGCGGAAAGGATTCATCCGTTGTAGCGGCTCTTTTGGTAGAGGCGCTCGGCAAAGACAGAGTAATCGGCGTACTGATGCCAAACGGTGAACAGGCTGATATCGACATGGCAAAACTTTTGGTGAATCACCTTGGCATCAAGCATTATGTAGTTAATATAAAAGAAGCATATGACGGCATCATCAATGCTTTTCCCGAAGATTTGGAGCTGTCCAATCAGACTAAAATAAACCTGGCTCCGCGTATCAGAATGAGCACTGTTTATGCGGTTTCACAGAGTGTAAACGGAAGAGTTGCTAACACCTGCAACTTATCAGAAGACTGGGTGGGATATTCGACCAGATACGGCGATTCCGTGGGCGATTTTTCGCCATGCTCACATTTCACCGTTCAGGAAGTAAAGGAAATCGGACGTATTTTAGGACTTCCCGAAGCACTTATCGAAAAAGCTCCGAGCGACGGACTCTGCGGTAAGACGGACGAAGACAATTTAGGCTTCACCTATGCGGTACTTGATAAATATATAAGAACGGGCGAAATCGAAGACGAGGAAACAAAGAAGTTAATCGATTACAAGCATAAAATGAATTTGTTTAAGCTTGAAGTAATGCCTTCATACGAACCCAAGTGGGATTAAAGAAAAGGGAAAAATATGAACACAGGATATGTCAATTTAAAACAACAGGTTACAGAGTTAATCGGATACATAAGAAGCCTGCTTTATCCGGAAATCTTCGGTGAAATGGGCTATAAATCCACGGAAGCTTTAAAGTCTGAAGCACATTCAGCGCTTTGCGATATGCTTGCTACTGTTTGCGATGAGTATACCAATACCGAATATCTTGCGGATAAATTTTTTGAAAAGCTTCCCGATATAAAAGAGTTGCTCGACACGGACGTACAGGCAGCTTATGAAGGAGATCCGGCAGCCAAATCCACCAAGGAAGTAATGCTCGCATATCCCGCATTTGAAGCAATAAGCATTTTCAGAATCGCGCATGAATTATATGAGCAGAACGTACCGATTCTGCCCAGAATGATGACCGAGTATGCTCACAGAACCACGGGAATCGACATGCATCCCGGCGCTAAAATCGGACCTTACTTTTTCATCGACCACGGTACAGGCGTTGTTATCGGCGAGACAACCACAATCGGCGAACATGTTAAGCTTTATCAGGGCGTTACGCTCGGTGCGAAGAGTTTCGCGGTTAACCCTGACGGTTCCCTCGTAAAAGGTATCAAGCGCCATCCTGACATCGGAAACAATGTAGTCATTTACGCCGGCGCCACTATTTTAGGAGGAAGCACTCAGATCGGTGACAACTGCGTCATCGGTGGTAACGTATGGCTTACACATTCCGTAGATGCGGGCAGCACCGTTCTTGCTGCGCATGAGCGAAATGAGATTATTTCGAAAGAATAATTTCTATTGACACAGACGGATATATAGAGTAATTTATAAGTGTTAAAAAAATCACGTCTCTTATTCAGAGTGGTGGAGGTACATAGGACCGTAGAAGCCACGGCAACCCCTTTTAGGAAGGTGCCAACCTGAGCGAGCAATCGAACAATAAGAGGACTATGGTATATTATGATGAAATTCAGATACCCGGTCCTCGAGACCGGGTTTAATTTTTTATAAGGAGAAAAAACATGGAAAGAAAAATTTTCACTTCAGAATCGGTTACCGAAGGACATCCCGACAAAGTCTGCGATGCGGTTTCGGATGCCATCCTTGATGCGTGCATGGCAGCAGATCCGATGAGCCGTGTAGCATGCGAGACAACAGTTTGTACAGGCTTCGTACTTGTTACAGGCGAGATTACAACAAAGGCAGTTTTAGACTATCAGAAGATTGTCAGAGAAACAGTTAATGAGATTGGCTACAATGATGCAAAGACAGGTTTCGACGGAAACACATGTGCAGTATTCGTAGCAATGGATACACAGTCGGCAGATATCGCAATGGGCGTTGACAAGGCACTCGAAGCAAGAAATGCAGAGATGAGCGATGCTGAAATCGAAGCAATCGGTGCGGGCGATCAGGGTATGATGTTCGGTTATGCTACAAACGAGACCGATGATTATATGCCTTACCCTATTTATTATGCACACAAACTTTGCCGTCAGCTTACCAAGGTTCGTAAGGACGGAACACTTAAATATCTTCGTCCTGACGGAAAGAGCCAGGTTTCTGTAGAATATGATGAAAACGGCAAGCCCGTAAGATTCGATGCTGTAGTTCTTTCAACACAGCATGACGAAGATGTTACTCAGGAACAGATTCATGCAGATATCAAAAAGTATGTATTCGATGAAGTTCTTCCTAAGGAAATGGTTGATGAGAACACCAAGTATTTTATCAATCCCACAGGACGTTTCGTAATCGGCGGACCTCACGGTGACGCAGGTCTTACAGGTCGTAAAATCATCGTTGATACCTACGGCGGATACGCTCGTCACGGCGGCGGAGCATTCTCCGGAAAAGACTGCACAAAGGTAGACCGAAGCGCAGCATACGCAGCAAGATACGTTGCAAAGAACATCGTAGCTTCAGGTCTTGCTGACAAGTGTGAGATTCAGCTTTCCTACGCTATCGGCGTTGCAAAGCCCACATCAATCATGGTTGATACATTCGGTACAGGTAAGATTGCAGACGAAAAAATCGTAGACATTGTAAGAGAAAACTTCGACCTTCGTCCTGCAGGAATCATCAAGATGCTTGATTTAAGAAGACCTATCTACAAGCAGACCGCAGCATACGGCCACTTTGGAAGAAACGATTTAAATCTTCCCTGGGAGCAGCTTGACAAGGTTGATGTATTAAAGAAATATCTGTAATGGAAAAATCTATGAAAGTAAGAATCAAAAAATTATCCGAAAACGCTATTGTTCCGACATACGGAACAGATTACGCCGCAGGTGCGGATCTTTACGCATGCCTTGATGAAAAGATTGAGATTGCACCTCTTGAAACCAAGATGGTCGGCACAGGCATTGCAATGGAAATTCCCGACGGTTATGTAGGACTTGTATTCGCCCGTTCGGGACTTGCCTGCAAAAAAGGCCTTGCTCCCGCCAATAAAGTAGGCGTTATCGACAGCGATTACAGAGGAGAAATAAAAGTAGCGCTTCATAACCACAACGGTTCGGGCGATGCACTCGCAATCGAAAACGGCGAGAGAATAGCACAGATTGCAATTGTGCCTTATTTAAAAGCTGATTTTGAAGTTGCTGAGAGCCTCGAAGAAACAGACAGAGGCGAGAACGGATTCGGTTCTACCGGAAAGTTTTAAACCCCGGTTAAGTCGAATTCGGGTATAAAAGATTCAGAGGCGGTATCGCCTTCCTGAAAATATGCGTTTTTGATATCCAAGGAGAGTACAAAGTCTAACAGACGTTCGTACTCTCTTTTTGTTACTTTTCTAAGCAGCGCGGGATATTTTTCGCCTGCTTTTTTAAGTGAATCGGTATCAAGCGGAGTGTACTGATTCATAAGTGAAATGTATATTGAATCGCCGTAGGTTTCATGAAGGTATGAAACTACGTTTTTGGCATTTTTTACTCCTCCGGGAAGAAGAAGGTGTCTTACTATTACGCCTTTTTTCATAATTCCTCGCTCGTCAAATACAGGCTCCCCGACCTGACGGAACATTTCCGCAATCGCTGCCTTGGCAACCTCGGGATAATCCGTGGCCTTTGAATAGTTTAAAGCCATGGTTTCGTCAGAGTATTTAAAATCAGGCAGATAAACATCCACAAGGCCTTCCAGCATCTTTAAGGTTTTCGGAAGTTCGTATGCAGAAGAATTGTAGACTATCGGAACGGAAAGGCCTTTATCTTTTGCAAGGATTAATGCTTCTTTTATGAGGGGTACATAGTGAGAGGGTGTTACGAGATTGATATTGTTTGCGCCCTGTGCCTCGAGTGATAAGAAAATGTCTGCCAGTCTCTCAACCGAAACTTCTTTGCCGATTAAACCTCTGGAGATTTTTTCGTTCTGACAGAACACGCATTTTAAATTGCAGCCTGAGAAGAAAACTGCGCCGCTGCCTTCCTTACCGCTGATGGAGGGTTCCTCATAAAAATGCAAAGCAGCTCTTGCAAGCATAACGGTATCGTTTACGTTGCAAAAGCCTTTTTTCGCAGAGCGGTCGATATTACATTTTCTCGGACAAAGGGTACAAATCATAGCATAAAAAAAGTGCCGGAAACCCTGAGGTTCCGGCACAGAAGTTATCTTATTTGAAATATCTTTCGTAAAGTCCCTTGAAAGCTTTGCCGTGTCTAGCTTCGTCACGAGCCATTTCATGAACTGTATCATGGATTGCATCAAGGTTAAGAGCTTTAGCACGCTTTGCAAGATCAGTCTTGCCTGCTGTAGCGCCGTTTTCTGCTTCGATTCTCATCTCGAGATTCTTCTTTGTAGAATCTGTTAAAACTTCACCGAGAAGTTCTGCAAATTTAGCAGCATGTTCAGCTTCTTCAAAAGCTGCCTTCTCCCAGTACAAACCAACTTCGGGATAGCCTTCTCTGAAAGCTACTCTTGACATTGCAAGATACATACCTACTTCTGAGCATTCGCCGTTGAAGTTTGCTCTTAAATCGTTCTTGATATCTTCGGGAGCATCACTTGCTACACCTACTACATGCTCTGCAGCCCAGGACATTTCCTCTGACATGGGAGCAAATTTAGAAGCGGGAGCGCCGCAAACGGGACATTTTTCGGGGATGGGATCACCTTCGTGAACATAACCGCAAACCTGACATACATATTTCATATTACATAACCCTCCTTTTGAGTATTTTTATTTTTAGGTCGACATTTATTATATCATATACGGTGCTTCTTTGTAAAAGCTGAACGTATTCCAATCTCTTCTTTTTTAATGATTTTTTTGAAATTTTCAAAGTGTTTTACGAGTATACACACGCTTCCTACAGCGAGTATTAAAGGATATATAAAATTGTGCGTATAAATTCCCACAAAAACAGGGAATCCGATAAGCATTGTAAGCGTTGCAAACACAATGTAATCGGTGGCAAAAGTGATAATGATAACAAGCACGCCGGCTACTACAAACGCAATCGGATTGTATCCGAGGATGCAGCCCATCAGTGTGGCAAAGCCCTTTCCGCCCTTAAACTTAAGGTAGAACGGGAAAATGTGTCCGATGATGGCCATTGATGCTGCGATGTAGGGAAGATATTCGTACTCGGGAAAGACCATTCTTGCAACGAAAACTGCCACAAAGCCTTTCAGGATGTCTACGACACCTACCAGGACGCCCCATTTCCAGCCGAGAGTCAGCGTTGTGTTTGATGCGCCGAGGTTACCGCTTCCGCCGTTTCTTATATCTTTTTTTAGGATTTTGGAAAGGAAAAAAGAGGTGCTGAAACTACCTATAAGATATGCAATTAATGCGCCCAGAATGTATACGTACATAGCTTCTCCGAATAATGTGTATTTACCTGTTAATAGTACAATTTTTCCGCGGAAAATTCAATAATATAAAATTATTTCCAAAAGCCCCGGAAATGTTGTATACTTGATTTTGAGTGTGGGCAAAAAACTTTGTTCACGTCGGATAAAAGGTGTAAAAGGAATACAAAAATGAAATTAAATTACAAGAGAACAATACTTGCCGGCCTGGCATTTATGTCGATATCCGGTTTCTGGGGTATGTACGATGCGGTAACTCCGTTAATTCTTAAGAATTCGTTCCACTTAAACGAAGTTTTAAACGGCGTCGTAATGGCAATGGACAATGTGTTTGCAATTATCCTGCTTCCGCTTTTCGGAATATGGTCGGATAAAACAAATACAAAATTCGGTAAAAGAATGCCGTTTATTGCAATCGGAACACTTCTTGCGGTTATCTCCATGTTTTTCATGCCTTTTGCGGATAATCAGAGAAATCTTATACTGTTCCTTATTTCAACGGGTGCGGTTCTTCTTTCTATGTCATTTTACAGATCTCCCGCAGTCGCTCTAATGCCCGACATCACTCCGAGAGAATTAAGAAGTAAAGGCAATGCCGTTATCATGTTAATGGGTACGGCAGGCGTTATCTATTCAATGATAATGATCAAGGTTCTCGTAAAAACTCCCGAAGGAGCCGAGACACCGAACTATATGCCGCTTTTCTTATCCATGATGCTTTTCATGTTTATAGGTACGTTGATTTTGGTATTAACGGTTCCCGAAAACAAATGGTCCAAAGAAGTTAAGGACAACGAAACACCCGAAGAAAAGGCTGAAAACCAGAATGCGGGCAAGAAGATTTCAAAAGAGAAATTAAAGAGCTTAATCTTTATTCTTCTCTCGGTATTTTTATGGTATATGTCATATAATGCAATTAACACAGCTTTCTCAAGATATTCGATTGAAGTCCTCCATATGAAGGACGGAAGTTATGCAACATACATGCTTGTGGCTACCGTTATTGCGGTAATAAGTTATTTGCCCATCGGTATTATTTCAAGCAAGTTCGGACGTAAAAAAGTTATTATGGCAGGCGTTATAGGTCTTGCATCATCTTTCCTTGCCTGCACATTTGTAACAGGCGGAGGCCCTCTTTTATACATTCTATTTGGTATTGTCGGAATTTCGTGGGGCGCCATCAATGTCAATTCGTTCCCGATGGCAGTTGAAATCGCATCAGACGGTGACGAGGGAAGATATACGGGATACTATTACACATTCTCGATGGCAGCCCAGGTACTTACACCCGTACTTTCAGGTGTATTCCTTCAGTACGTATCCTACAAATCGCTGTTCCCTTACGGTGTTGTTTTTGCAGCACTTGCATTCTTTACAATGTCTCAGGTTAAACACGGTGATATTGTGACCGGTCAGAAGAAGTCTCTTTTAGAGCACTTTGATGTTGACGACTAATATTTTTATGAGAGTAACTGCTAATGAGTTTTTTAGATTCATTTAATAATGCATTTTCATATGATGACCTTGCTGTATGGGCCATTTTCGCCATGTACGGCATATTCTGGCTTGTAATTGTACTGGGAATGATTATCCATCATTTTTTTATGGCAGTGCCTTTGTACATTATGGCTGACAAAGCAGGATATGCTTATCCGTTTCTGGCATTTATTCCTTTTGCAAATTATTACCTGATGCATATACTTCCGATAAAGGAATACAATTTCATAGGATTGTTTAAAACCTATGAGAGAAAACACGGGTTCCTGATTTATATGCTGGTCAAATGGATTGCACCTTTTGCGATAGGAGCAATAGGCTCGATTTTTACGATTGTTCCCCTGCTTGGATATCTTGTTGGACTTGTTTTACAGCTCGTAAATATGGTTGCTATAGTGGCCGGTTATATCGCAAAAGCCATAGTGATGATTGATCTTATGGATTTGTATATGAAAAAAGATGAAAAAGGACTGGCAATTTTCCTTGGAATAATCAGTCTCTTTGTTCCGATTGTATTCCCTATTACATGTGTAATTTTATGCACTAAGGAACCGGAATTCGGATATGGAAATTATTATTATCCCGTGAATCTTCAGACAATAGAATAGGAGAGGTCTTTTAAGACTTCACCCGCAATGATTAAACCTGCCACTCCGGGCACGAAAGACGCGCTCGCTGGGGCAGTTTTTTTATTGGAATTTACAGAATCTGTTTTTATATCTTGCGTTTTAGGCTCCTCTTCGGAGTAAACGACTTTTAAAGAATCAATGTTAAGCTTTTTTAATTCGTGGCGCATAACTTTTGCGAGAGGGCAGACTTTGGTGGAATAAATATCCGCAACTTTAAAAGCACTCGCATCGGTTTTGTTGCCTGTTCCCATGGATGAAATAACGGGAACGCCGGCTTCCTTGCAGGTAAGAATAATGAGTTTTTTGGCAGTAACCGTATCAACCGCATCAACCACGTAATCAAAGACTGAAAAGTCAAACTCATCTGCGGTTTCAGGCAGATAAAAAACAGGCTTCTCATGAATGATGATGTCCGGATTAATGTTTATAAGACGTTCCTTCATGACAGCGGTTTTCTGCTTTCCGATATTGGAAGAAAGAGCAATAATCTGTCTGTTAAGATTGGACTCTGCCACGGTATCGTGATCGACGATTGTAATCTCGCCCACACCGCCGCGCGCTAAAGCCTCGCAGACAAATCCGCCCACTCCGCCTATTCCGAAAACTGCCACATGCGATTTATTAAGTTTTTCAATTCCTTCTTCGCCAAAGAGCGGTACAAGGCGTGAGAAGCGTTCGTCTTTTACGTTCATATTAATTATTCAGGCTTTCAACCAGGCCTTCCAAATCCTTGCAGGCTTTTTCGTATCCTTCGAAAACAAAACCGTGCATTCCTGTTTTCTTAGCGCCGTTTACGTTCTTTTCTTTATCGTCAAAGAAAACGCATTCCTCGGCTTTAAGATTATATTTTTCGAAAAGAGCGTTGAAAATATCTTCGCTCGGTTTTAAAAGATGCACCCTTGAAGAAACAATCTTTCCGTCTATGTAAGGGTAAAAAGGGAAGAGTCCGCGATTAACACTTTCCTCAAAAGTAGAGTCGGGATAGTTGGTACAAAGAAATACCTTAAAACCTTTGCTCTTTAAATCTTTTACCCACTGTTCACTGTAATCAAAAGGTCTGATGGTAAGAATCAGGTTATCCACAAAAAGGCGGATTTCCTTTTCGTACTGAGGCATTGCCTTAACAGCCAGTTGAATAACTTCCTCAAAACTTAAAACCCCTCGGTCCATCTCGTCCCAGAGGTCATTATTTATATATCCGTCAGCAAGTGTATCAATACATTTTTCATCAAATCCGAGCTCTTCCATCGTTGCCTTCCATGCAAAATCGATGAGCACGTTTCCGATATCAAAAACAATATTTTTAATCATAAGTATTTTAATCCGTTTCTGTTTATTTTCCCCTAAACATCTTCTTTATTATAATCTTGAAAGCGGGCTCTGTCACGAAAAACTGTTTTATTGACACTGATAGGAAAATGATATATCATTTATGAAGTTGCGGCGCGTGGCTCAGCTTGGTAGAGCGCTGCGTTCGGGACGCAGAGGTCGTGGGTTCAAATCCCGTCGCGCCGATAATAAAAAAGACACCATTCGGTGTCTTTTTTTATACTTTCAGCAGTTCAATCTGCCGGTCTATTTCTTCCACGTTTGCAATTTCCTCTGCAAACAGTTTTTCGTATTTGCTGTATTTGTTATTCTTAAGCCCCATCTCAACAATTGCGTAGGAAATTAAACTTATTAAGGCAAAGAGAACGGCAGCCGAAACAAAAAACAGAATTATGATAAGTGGAATGCCAAGAACAAGCAGTATTATAAAACCAAAGGTACCGATTCCCGGCATAGGGGAACCATCAATAGAACCCCAGACGTAATTATTTGATTCGTAACTCAATATGGCCCAGAAAAGTAAAAGGGTCATTCCGTAAATCATTAACGAAGCAGGAATTCCAAGCGGAATTCCAATCAAACCCAACAGCAGGGATTTTTTCTTTGGATCCATGAGCTTTCGCTCATATTTTTTCATTCTTTTTTCAGAAGCCTTTTTGGCTTTTGTAAGTTCCTCCATCTTACCAAGAGTATCGTTATTATTGTCCAATTCTCTACCTCCGTTCACGATAATCCGTATTTTATTCCATTATAAAACAGGCACCCGCAAGTGCCTGTAATAAACTTACTTTTCAGATTTGTTTTTGTAATGTTTCTTGATTGCCTTAAACGTTTCGTCCGAAATCACATGCTCCACTTTGCAGGCATCTTCGGAAGCGGTTTTCTCCGATACGCCGAGATCGATGAGCATCTGACTTAAGATTACATGTCTTTCATATATTTTCTTGGCGATTTTTAAACCTGCATCCGTGAGTTCCACGGTACCGTTTGCATCAACTGAAACATATCCTTCTTTTTTGAGATTTGATAGAGCAATACTTACACTCGGTTTTGAAAAATTCATTTCTTTTACGATGTCAATTGCTCGAACTCTTTCAAGGCCTCTTTTATATAAAACGAGAATAGTCTCGAGATACATTTCTCCGGATTCATAAAGTGCCATATGTAATTCCCCCTCATTTGCGGTTATACGAATCTAATCAACTCTTATATATAATATCATAATGTAAAAATAAAATAAACAATGTCTTAATTTGCACAAAAGCGGAAAATAAAAGGGCGTTATTGGCGAATCATGCTTATTGACCGCTCATAAAAAAACTGATAGACTACCATTGATTTGAATAATAAAATTTCCATCCGAAAGGACATAAATATAATGAAAAAATACGGAAATCTGATCTTTGCGATTATACTGTTTGCAGCGGGCCTCGGCTGCTTTGTTTACAACAATAAAGCCGACATTACCGCACTCGTTCCCGCACTTATACTTTTTGCGATAGGTTTCTTCCTCCTCATAAAAGGCGGAGACTGGTTTGTTGACGGCGCAAGCGCAATTGCGGAAAAGTTTAAGGTTCCGGAAATCTTAATCGGTGCAACGGTTGTTTCAATCGGTACCACGCTTCCCGAAGTAATGGTTTCAGCTCAGGCGGCTGCAAAAGGAAACGGTGCAATCTCTTACGGTAACGCAATCGGTTCAATCATCTGTAACGTTTCTTTAATCGCAGCAATCACTCTTGCCGTAAAACCAGCCAAGGCAGAAAGAAAATCACTCATTGTACCCGTACTTTTCTTCTTTACGGCAGCAGGCTTATATACATTCACCGCATACGTAACGGGCAACTTTACCAGAACTACGGGTATCGTGCTTTTGTGCATGTTCGTGGTTTATATGGTAATCACGGTTCTTACCGCTCTTAAAAGTAAAGGCAAGCCGGAAGAAACTCCCGCGGAGGAAAAAGAAGAGAAAGATATGCCTGTATTTGTTGCAATCATTCTGCTTGTGCTCGGTGCGGCAATCATTGCATTCGGCGCAACACTTCTGGTAGATAACGGAACGATTATCGCCAAGAAGGTCGGCGTTCCCGATTCGGTTATCGCACTTACAGTCGTTGCTCTCGGAACATCGCTTCCCGAACTTGTAACCGCAATCACTTCGCTTATCAAAGGTCACGGCTCATTATCGCTCGGTAACATCATAGGCGCAAACCTTTTCAACCTCGTGCTTGTTAGCGGTCTTGCAATTACCATCAAGCCCTTCGAAGTACCGGCTGAAAAACTGTTCTTAAACACAGGACTTAACTCATCACTCGTGGTGGAAATACCTTTGATGCTTTTCGTAATGCTTTTCTTAACACTGCCCGCACTTATTAAAGGCAAGCTTTACAGATGGCAGGGCGTGACGCTCTTAATCCTGTACGCTGCATTCTGCGTATATCAGTTTGTATTTTAAGATCATAAAAGAAGCAATAAAAAAGGCCGGAATCATTTCGATTCCGGTCTATATCTTTTATGAGCAGTTATTTTACAGGGTGATTTGAGATATATTCATCAAGTATCTCTGCCGAATCGCCGACGAGTTCAACGCAGGGGCGCTTCTTGTAATATCCTTCGGTTCTTGCTTCGGGAATGGGCGAATCATGTTTGGTGGCTAAGCCTAAAAGTTCTCTGCAGACGATTGAGCCGTTCTTTTCCTCGAACTTGTGAGCAACTTCCTGAATTCTTGCATAGTGTGCAGACTTTTCTTCGTGTGAAGATGCATCGTCATATCCGTATACGATACCGAGAATGATTGCCATTCCGCTTACGCTTCCGCAGACTTCTCTGAGGCGGCCAAGTCCGCCACCGAATGAAGACGACAGTTTTAAAAGCGTTGATTTATCCATTCCTGTAAGATCTTCAAAGGCAAGCACAACGGCCTGAGCACAGTTGTAGCCTTCTTTGAAATAATTCATTGCCAGTTCTTTTCTAGTCATAATAACCCCTCCTTAAAACCTCCGTAAAAAAAGAAAAGCACCAACCCCATGGCTCCTGCGTCCACAAAATTAGTACTTAGTGCGCGATCAGGGGCTCGAACCCTGGACACCCTGATTAAGAGTCAGGTGCTCTACCAACTGAGCTAATCGCGCGAACATAAGAGATTATATTATAAGTTTTTTTGTTTTGCAATACTTTTTTTGAAAAATATATAATATAATGTATTTGGCTTTTGCCGTACGGAGAT
>JAFYHV010000112.1 GCA_017538995.1 Lachnospiraceae bacterium
AACACTTTCAACTTTCGGTGTAGAGGTTTCTATCGATCCCGATAACTGTTCAAAAGGTCCTGCAGTTACCAGATATGAACTTACTCCCGCTCCGGGCGTAAAGGTAAGCAGAATTGTTTCTTTATCCGATGATATCAAATTGAGTCTCGGTGCGGCAGATATAAGAATAGAAGCTCCCATACCCGGTAAGAGTGCTGTCGGTATTGAAGTCCCCAATTCGGAAAGTTCGGCAGTACCTTTCAGAGATTTAATTGAATCGGCTGATTTTCATAATTCAAAATCCAATCTTGCTTTTGCGGTAGGTAAGGATTTATCAGGTCAGGTTGTTATATCCGATATTGCCAAGATGCCTCATTTACTTATCGCAGGTGCTACAGGTTCGGGTAAATCGGTTTGTATCAATACAATCATTATGAGTATTTTATATAAGGCTCATCCGGAAGATGTTAAGCTTATACTCATTGACCCGAAAGTTGTTGAATTAAGCGTATATAACGGCATTCCTCATCTTTTATTACCTGTAGTGACCGACCCTAAGCAGGCAAGCGCTTCGCTTCACTGGGGCGTAAGCGAAATGGAAGACAGATATAAAAAGTTTGCGGATGCAGGTGTAAGAGATTTAAAGGGCTATAACGAAAAAGCTGCTGAAGATCCTTCGATTTCCAAGCTTCCTCAGGTTGTTATTATCGTAGATGAGCTTGCGGATCTTATGATGGTTGCCGGTAAAGAAGTTGAAGAATCTATTTGCCGTCTGGCACAGCTTGCAAGAGCTGCAGGAATTCATTTAATTATTGCTACTCAGAGACCTTCGGTAGACGTTATTACTGGTCTTATTAAGGCAAATATGCCCAGCCGTATTGCATTTTCTGTATCTTCGGGTATTGATTCAAGAACTATTCTAGATTCAAACGGTGCAGAAAAACTTCTCGGAAAAGGTGATATGCTTTTCTTCCCTCAGGGTATGAACAAGCCTTCAAGAGTTCAGGGATGTTTTGTATCGGATAACGAAGTACTCGATGTTGTTGATTTCATCAAAAACCAGAATATTAAAGGTTATGATGAAAGAATAATGGAAACCGTTAAAAATAACGGTGTCAGCGGTACCGTAGCTGCTCCCGGCGGAGATCTGGATGAACTTTTCGGACAGGCCGGAATGTTTATTATCGGCAAAGAAAAAGCTTCAATCGGTGCATTACAGAGAGCTTTTAAGATTGGCTTTAACAGAGCAGCCAGAATAATGGATCAGCTTGAAGCCAAGGGCGTTGTAGGTCCCGAAGAAGGTACCAAACCAAGAAAGATTCTGATGGATGAGGCAGATTTTACTGCAATGATGAATTCCCAGGAATAGAAATATAAGTAAAAGGAGACGATTATGAAATCTGATATTGAAATTGCTCAAAGCGCTACAATGAAACCCATTACAGAGGTTGCAAAGCTTCTTTCAATCCCTGAAGATGATTTGGAATTATACGGAAAATATAAGGCAAAATTATCTGATGAGTATATCGACTCCGTAAAAGATAATAAAGACGGTAAGCTTGTTCTTGTAACAGCTATTAACCCTACACCCGCAGGTGAAGGAAAAACAACTACAACAGTTGGTCTTGGCCAGGCGTTAGGCCTTATGGGAAAGAAAGCAGTTATCGCTTTAAGAGAGCCCTCACTCGGACCGTGCTTTGGTATTAAAGGTGGTGCCGCAGGCGGCGGAATGGCACAGGTTGTTCCCATGGAAGATTTAAACCTTCATTTTACGGGCGATTTCCACGCAATTACATCCGCTAACAACTTACTTGCAGCTTTACTTGACAATCATATTCAGCAGGGCAATCAGCTTGGTATCGATACAAGAAGTGTTGTTTGGAAAAGATGTCTCGATATGAATGACCGTGCTTTAAGAAATATCGTAATCGGTCTCGGCGCTAAGGCTGATGGTGTGGTAAGAGAAGATCATTTCGTTATTACCGTTGCATCCGAAATTATGGCAATTCTTTGCCTTGCAAGTGATATGGAAGACCTTAAAGAAAGACTCGGTAAGATTGTAGTTGCTTACAATTTTGCAGGAGAACCTGTTACTGCTAAAGATTTAGGCGGTGTAGGTTCGATAGCAGCTTTACTTAAGGATGCTTTAAAGCCCAATCTTATTCAGACACTTGAAAATACACCCGCTATCGTACATGGCGGACCTTTTGCAAATATCGCTCACGGATGTAACTCCGTAAGAGCTACAAAGACTGCATTAAAGATTGCAGATTACTGTATCACTGAGGCAGGCTTCGGTGCAGATCTCGGTGCTGAGAAGTTCCTTGATATTAAATGTCGTATGGCAGGTCTTAAGCCTGATGCAATCGTACTTGTTGCAACTGTCAGAGCTCTTAAGTATAACGGTGGTATTCCTAAGGATCAGTTATCAACCGAAAACCTTGATGCATTAAAGAAGGGTATTGTAAACCTTGAGAAACACATTGAAAATCTTCAGAAATATGATGTTCCCGTTGTTGTTACCCTTAACTCATTTATTACCGATACAAAGGCTGAAACAGATTTCGTAAAAGACTTCTGTATAGAAAGAGGCTGCAGCTTCGCACTTTCCGAAGTTTGGGAAAAAGGCGGCGAAGGCGGTGTAGAACTTGCAAAGACTCTTCTTGAAACCCTTGAAACAAAAGAAAGTCATTACCATCCTTTATACAAGGACGAGCTTTCTCTTGAAGAAAAGATTGAAACAATTGCAAAAGAGATTTACGGAGCAGACGGTGTAAATTATTCATCTACAGCCAAGAAACAGCTTGAGAAATTAACAAAACTCGGTTTCTCAAATATGCCTGTATGTATCGCAAAGACACAATATTCACTTTCTGACGATCCCACATTACTCGGACGTCCTACAGGTTACAACATTGAAGTAAGAGAGTGCTATGTATCTGCAGGTGCAGGCTTTGTAGTAGTTATAACAGGTCAGATTATGACAATGCCCGGACTTCCCAAGGCTCCCGCAGCTTTAGGAATCGATGTTGTAGACGGAAAGATTACAGGTCTGTTCTAAACATAAACTTGACATTTATTTAAATTTTTAATATTCTCGGAGGAAAAAATGGCTGAATTAATCGACGGAAAACTTATATCAGCTCAGATTAAAGACGAGTGTAAGGATAAAGTTGCATTTCTAAAAGAAAAAGGTATTGAAGTTACACTAGCTGTTATTCAGGTTGGAGAAGATCCTGCCAGCAGCGTATATGTAAACAACAAAAAGAGAGCCTGCGAATATATCGGTGCCAATTCTTTATCATATAATCTTAAAGAAGATTCAACTCAGGAAGAACTTTTAAAACTTATCGACGATCTCAACAATGATGACAAGGTTAACGGTATTCTTGTTCAGCTTCCTTTACCCAAACATTTTGATG
>JAFYHV010000113.1 GCA_017538995.1 Lachnospiraceae bacterium
AAATAGAATAAAAATTTTACGGCAGATGAAGAATCTGTCTTATTCGTATGCAATAAACAGTAAAAGAGCAGGAAAATTTACACTTTCCTGCTCTCTGTTTTTCATAGAAGCCTTTTGTCCAATGTTAACTTAATGACATTGGGCTAATGCCCGGTACTTAATAAATTGTGTTGACAATATATTTTTTTAGGAGTAAAATTCGTAAAAATGGATTTATTCTAAACAAAGAATTATTGGGTAAAAAAGATGCAGGAAATACATACACCTGAAGAAAAAGAATTATATTGTATCCGCATATATTAAAAGCGCAAAAAAATAAACAGTCATTTGATCCCTGATAAATGTTACACCTCCAGGATACGTCCGAAACGTAATCAAATAGTACTGTTCTTGCAATTATTATAACATGATGAGCTATAAATGACAATGATATATTATCAAAGGAAAGGGTAAAACAATAGGTGACCAAATGACGATCAGCGACAGAATATTTGAAAAACTAAAACAAATCAAAATGTCTCAAAAAGATTTTTCCGAGGCTACCGGTATATCTCAAAGTACTATCAGTGAGTGGAAGAGTAAAAAAACAAATCCGACATCTGAAAAGATTCTGATTATATGCAAAGTGCTGGATGTGACTCCGGAATGGCTTCTGTCAGGCATTGAAAACACAGGTGAAAGAGGCAATAATTCTGAATGGTACATTATCGACAAGAATACTGACATGGGAATTCTTATCAAAAGTTTCCATGAAATGGATGAGTACCAAAGAGGAAGGTTGATGGGCTATATAGAGGCATTAAACAATTTAAAAAGATAAATTTACGAGGCGGGGATTTACCCCGCTTTTTTTGTAATTTTTTCCCTTCTGAATTGTTTATAAAACATAAAAGCCTAAACAGATAAAAACAAGGTTTCAAAAATGAATAGAAATAATACAAATGCCAATTTAAAAAACATAGCCATAATCCTAGCCATCCTTCTCTTCACCCTCATCTGCACCATCCTCTTCCTCCTCAACCTCTTCTTCGGTCGTCCCACGCACGAATACGCCTGCGCACCATATCACCTGTAACAATACACATCTTTCATAAAATGTGCTATCATATTTCCTGTAAAGAAAATTTACAAAGAGGGAATATATGAAAAAGAGATTGATTTTGTTTGTATTGGAGGTATTGGCGGTTATGAGTTTGCTTGGATGTGGTGCACAGAAGTACAAGGTTAATGCCGACAGCGGTTTTGAATTGGACAAGAAAGCATATGCCGCAGGCGAAGAAGTTACGGCTTATTTTAAGTATGTTGCGACAGACACCGACTATAACTTCTACTGTGAAAATGATGATGTGAAGATTAAGACCGATTATGACAACGCACACGGATATGTGATTACATTTACAATGCCCGACCACGACGTAACAATCGGTGTTAAATCAAGAAACACGATGACGATGGATTATAACGCCCATCCTGATGTAGATCCTTCGGCATATGAAATGTGGAAATGCCCTGATTGCGGAACACTTAACGCTATGCCGTTCTGCACGGAATGTGGCAGAAAAAAACCCGGCGTAGAATAAACTTCATAAAAGAAAAATCCCGCAGACCTTTTGATCTGCGGGTTCTTTTTTATTTGGCCAGATTGTAAGTATCTCTCGCAAATTCCGACGGATAATAATCTCCGAGGAATATGTTTGATTCTTTTATGAGGTCGTCGTAGTGATAATGCTTGACCGAACGAAGGGCCGAAGCACTGTAAAATGCGAAATAATCTTTCGAAGGAATGTAGCTTGCCCAGTAGGGTATAAAGGCCAGCATTTCGAAGTCCTTGTTGAAGAGGATGGTCCTGTTGTTCACAGTTAAAACGTACATTCCCTGCTCGTCATAGTAATTGAATTCTTCAATTCCTGCCGAGGTCAGCTCTGAATGCTTGGTGGTTCTTAAAAGCTTGAATTCTTCTCCGAAACTGTAAATTTCAATTGTACTGTCAAAGTATGTCACGGTAAAACAATCAGCCTTGTAGCACACTCTGACATCGTCCTGAGAACTTAAAACTCTCTTGGTCGTAAACGCCGGTTCTTTCTCACCGCTCTTGTATATTTCTAAGACGCCTGACTCTCTTTTAACTGCGTAATAATCCCTGCTTAATCCGTATACCGTAACGTTTTCACCCTCGGGAATATCGGGTCTTAAAACTTCTTCAACTTCGCCAGTGCTTAACGAATAAAGGAATATATCGCCCTGAAAAGACATATCGCTTATTATATAATTTCTGTCATTTGTTACCGCACCGTTGCTAAATGAAGGAGTATCCATCATACCGAGTTCTTTTACGATGGAGCCGTCTTCGAGTTTTTGGATGCAAAGGCCCGAGCCAAATGAAGCAAAGTATTCGCTGCCATCGCCCACGAAAGTATAATTCGAATTCTTCTTTTCGGTGCTCATCGAAGGCTCACCGGATTTAAGCGTGAAGTATTCGATCAGTTTCGCATCGTTGTTTAATCTTAAGAATCCCTCAGCTTCATTTACGGTCATTATTGCAGATGAATATGCCTTAATTAATTCCTCTCCTTTATCAGCCTTGTTCTTATAATGAGTGAAATATGTTTCACCTGCAAACTGCAGGAAAACGCCGTCTGTCGCGCCGTAGTATTTCTCGATTCTTATGGTCGGAGTATTGTTAAAATACTGATAAGTGTAAAGGCCCATCGTGCCTTCCGTGTATGAATACATGATTCCGTTGGCCGTAAAAACAGCAGCTCTGCCATCGTCATATGCGGACAGTCCGCTGATCTGCGCCTGCGCATTATAGCTGTCCAAACATTTTCCGTTCTCCGTATCAAACACGTACAGTGTACTGTATCCGTAGCCGAAGAGCTTATTCGATGCGGGGTTCTGCTTTATTTCGTTTAAATATGCGGGAGCCACAGCGTTCCATATAACTTTGCCCGTCTCAGCGTCTATGCAGATTAAATGATCTTCGCTGTCTGACAGACTGTTGCCTATATATTTGGCTGCGGAAATATATATTTTATGCTCAGAGAAAATAAGCGAAGATGCGATATCAATCGGCAGTTCATACTTCTTCATTTCGTCCGCTTCGGTATCAAAGATAACGAGATCGTATACACCCGAAGCTGCCGGCGAAAACGTTAAGGCAACATACTTTTCATCCGCAGAAACAGCCACATTGTTGTACGAATAGATATATGCATCATCGTACAATTCCTCATAAAATCTGCTCTCTGTAATCGCATCGGTTTTGGTATCAAACATCGTAAAACCGTCAGCGCTGAAAATCATATAATTCGCTTTGTTCTTAAAATAATAAATATCTCCGACATAACCTTCCGACATATCAGGATTTGTGATTGTTTTCTCTGAATTGTCGGAATAATTTACTCTTTTTATTTCTTTGTCATTTCTGAAAACAATACTGTCTTCATCGGGCAAAAAGAATGCATTATCCTCATGTCCTATAGGAATTGAAAGTGTATTTGCATACAGTTCTTCGCCGGTTTCAAGGTTCCATACATGAAGATTACCGCATGCATCAACCGATGCAACCCTCGTGCCGTTAGGTGATGATTTAACAGACTTTATGATTGACTCTGATTCAAATGTTCTGCCACCCACAAGGTGGCCGGGATTTGCGTATACATCGAGAGCCTTTGACAAAGCATATTCGGTCTCTGCTGTGTACGGATAAGATGTATCGTTTGATGACGTAGGCATGACTTTACGAAGTGCGTAAACCGCATCGAGTTTTCTGCCGACGTTTATAAGATTGTCGGCGCTTACTGTCGTAGCCTGCGCGAGGTTAATCTGCGATTCTGTGTACTGTGCTTCAATCTGTTCTTTCTGCTGCATAATCTGGTCGGACTGCGTTTTGATTTCCGCATTCTGGCTCATGATTTCTGCGTTCTGATCGAGTATCATTTCGGACTGATTGATGATTTTAAACATAAAACCGATGCAGACTGCGGTAAAGAGCATAAAACCTGCAGCCACGCCGCTAATAATAGCAATTGTTCGTCTCATCGCACGTTCTTTGTGGCGCTGCTTTAAGGCATCATAATTAAGGCCGAAAATCGCTGCACAGATTCGAAGCACCGCATCGTTCATGGCCTTCTTCATGGCGCGCTTGCTCTTACCTCTTACATCTGCAGCAAGGGGCTCGTTTAAGCGTACCTTTATCTCTTTGGTTCCGTCGGGATTTATTTCCTCGTATTCTTCTTTTATGAGCGCTTCGGGGAAGGATTCGTCAGGCTCACCCTCGGCTAAAACTGCCAGGACATTTTCCTTACCGTGCAGCTTCTTAAAGGTCTCGATTTCCTTCTTGCACCATTCGGACTGAGGCAGCCTGGGCGTACATATAACAAGCAGATAATCCGAGTTTTCAAGCGCAATATTAATAGGGTCGCTTAAGTTGCTTGAAAGCGGCAGTTCGTCCTGATCGCGGAAAACACGCTCAATTTTGGTTTTGCCCGTAGGGGATTTAACGCCTTTGGGAAGTTTGAAGGCTTCGAGTTTTTTATGAAGAGTCGTTGCGACAAATTTATCAAGTTCTGAATGTCTGTAACTTATAAAAGCATCGTATTTTACATTGTTTTCAGCCATGTTTGATACCTCAATATTTTATATAACTGTAAGTATAATTGTATAAAAGATAGTGTAAATTTCAAGTAATATGGTATACTGATGTCATTAAATACACGAATTCTTAAAGCTGTTTTGTGGATTAGATAAGAAATGCGAGCAGAGGGATTGTGAGGATACAAAGGAGCGTGCTTAAAAGAATGCAGTTCGCACTCATTTCGGTTTCCTTGCCATGAATCTCTGCGAGATTAAGAATTATCGATGCGCAGGGTGTGGCTGCGAGAATAAGCATGCTGGCCTTAAAAGACTGAGGCAGCGGGATAAAGAACAAAAGCGCATACGCAAAGAGAGGGAACACAATAAGTTTTCCCACGCATGCAAAATACACGAACGAATTCGTGAAAAGCTTTTTAAAGTCCATGGTTGCAAGGCGGATTCCAAGGATGAACATACACATAGGAGTCGTCATTTTGCCAAGGAGATTGATGCTGTCCTTAAGTACCGTAGGCATCCAGTTAGACGCGCATGTAAGATAAAGCGGAAACGCAATTAAGAACGAAAATGATGTCGGATTTACAAGCGCCGCTTTTACGGAAATGTATTTTTTATCCTGTGTAAGACAGTAGATACCTGCGGTGAAGACAAGCAGGTTCATCGTGATAACATAGATTGACGAATAGCATGCAACCTCGGGATTTTCGGGCATCAATGCTTTTATGAGCGGAAGACCGAAGAAACCGCAGTTTCCAAGCACTGAACCGATTGTGAGCATACGATATTTGGATATATTAAACTTCTTTCTGAAGATAAAATACACAAGCAAAAGAAACAAAAGTTGCACTACAAAAGAGACCACGAAAAACAGTCCCATATAGATAAGATTTGTTTTGTTAAACTCGAGTGAAATAAAAGAAGACACAATCATGCACGGCGAGCAGGCATAAATTAAAATCGCCGATACCGTTGAAAGATGATTGGCCGTTGCCTTTTTCGCTTTGCAGAGAATATATCCCGGCAGCATGTATAAAAGGGCTATAAGAACATTTATAAAAGCAATCTTAAAAGAAATCATATTCACCTCATTAACAAGGTTGATTATAAACCGATGAGAAATATTTGCCAATAAAATTATTAATCGGAGAGTACCATGATTGCAGAGTACATTACGGCGCTTTTTCATGAATATTTAACCGCGATAGTCATTATGATAGGACTTACCACGGTTTTCATATCCAACAATACGATCAGTAAAAAGAAGAAAAACTATCTTTTTAAGATCATTGCGCTGGATATTGTTTTGATGTTTTCGGAGACCTTGAACCACATCGTATTCACTCCTGAAATGGAGATGATTCCTCTTCGAATTACCATAGACATAATCGGTTACGTGATTCGTCCGACGCTGATTGTTTATTTCTATCTTTTGGTCAGTGAACGTTTAAATCCAAAGTTCAATCTGCTTCTTGTTTTCCCGCTCATTATCGATACGCTTGTCTGCTGCAGCGCCTATTTTACGGACCTTCCGTTCTATTACATCACCGGAGAAGACGGAACGTACTGGCAGAGAGGGCCTTTAGGATTTGTTCCGTTCGCAGTCAGTGCATTATATCTTTTAATCCTTATCATCGACTCAATTAAATATTTCGGCTCGGGCAAGGAAAAAACATCCTTCGCCGTAGTATATTCGGCCGTTGTCGTTATCGTAGGTTCCATCATCGAAACGCTCGACCAGTCACGAAGAATCATCGTCAATTTTACGATGTTATCGACACTTATCTACTTCCTGATGTTGTACTTTAAGACGGTGCTCGAGCAGGAAGAGGAAATCATCAGGCAGACGCGAATAGAAGTGATGTATTCGCAGATCGGTCCTCACTTTATTTTCAACACGTTATCCGCCATCTACGGACTTGTTGACAAAAACCCTAAAAAAGCCAAGGAAGCCATTGCGACTTTCTCGGATTACCTTCGCGGAAACATCGATTCCATCGGTAAAAAGGGCTGGGTGCCTTTTGAAGAGGAATTAAAGCACATAGATTCGTATGTATGGATTGAAAAAATGCGTTTCGGAGACGATCTGACCGTTGAATACGATATTGATACGATGGACTTTGAAGTCCCGCCGCTATCCATACAGCCGCTCGTTGAAAATGCTATTAAACACGGCATTCGTAAAAAAGCCGGTCCCGGCAAAGTTACGATTAAGACGAGAGAGGAAGATAACGAATTTATCGTGGAAATTATCGACGACGGTGTCGGATTTGATACGAGAGAATTCGAAAACGATGCAATATTTGACATAAGAAACGCCACAGACCGAGGCGTTTTGCTCATTAGCCGCCGTAGAAAAGAGAAAGAAGAAAAGATTGATAAGGCCTCAAAAGACGGCCGCGGACATGTAGGTCTTGAAAACACCAGATTCAGACTTTCGAGCAGCGGAAAAGCCAATCTCGTTATGAAGAGTGAAGTCGGAAAAGGCACAACCGCGATAGTTACAATCAAAAAGAAGCACGAAGAAGCGGAAAATCACAGAAAATAGCATAAAAGAAGGCTCTAAAAAGGCCTTCTTTTTTTATGCCGTCAAGGTTTACATCAGGCTCAAAAAATGGTAGAATTACTCTATCTATGATTAGATGGAAAAACTATGTAACTGAGGTTAATTTAAAATGTCAGAAAATGTAAATATCACAGCGGAAAATGAAGAAATTGCAGAGGAGAAAACAAGCCGCAATTTTATAGAGCAGATGATTGATAAGGATCTCGCGGAGGGAGTATACGATACGGTACATACAAGATTCCCGCCGGAGCCTAACGGATACCTTCATATCGGACACGCAAAAAGTATACTTCTTAACTACGGACTTGCCCAAGAATACGGCGGCAAGTTTAATATGCGTTTCGACGATACAAACCCCACAAAGGAAAAAATCGAATTTGTAAATTCACAGCTTGAAGACATCAAGTGGCTCGGTGCAGACTGGGAAGACAGACTCTTCTTCGCATCGGACTATTTCGGACAGATGTACGAAGGCGCAGTTAAGCTTATCAAAAAAGGCAAAGCTTATGTTTCAGACCTTTCTGCTGATGAAATCAGAGAATACAGAGGCACGCTTACAGAACCCGGCAAAGAAGATCCCGGAGTTCACAGAAGCGTTGAAGAAAACTTACAGCTTTTCGAAGACATGAAGAACGGCAAATTTGCCGACGGTGAGAAAGTTTTACGAGCAAGAATAGATATGGCTTCTCCCAACATGAACATGAGAGACCCCGTTATCTACAGAGTGGCTCACATGACTCACCACAGAACAGGCGATACATGGTGCATTTACCCGATGTACGATTTCGCTCATCCTATCGAAGATGCAGTGGAAGGCATCACACATTCCATCTGTACACTTGAATTCGAAGACCACAGACCTTTATACGACTGGGTTGTAAGGGAGCTTGAATACGAAAGACCTCCCAGACAGATAGAGTTCGCCAAGCTTTATTTAAAGAATGTCGTTACAGGTAAGAGATACATTAAAAAATTAGTTGAAGACGGTATCGCAGACGGCTGGGACGATCCGAGACTTGTATCCATCTCAGCTTTAAGAAGAAGAGGTTACACACCCGAATCGATTAAGATGTTCGTAGACCTCTGTGGTGTATCCAAAGCTCATTCAATCGCCGACATGGCAATGCTTGAGTACTGTATCAGAGAGGACCTTAAGTTAAAGAGACCTCGTATGATGGCAATCCTTGATCCCGTTAAACTCGTAATCGATAATTACGAAGGCGACGGCGAAATGTTAGAGGCAGCCAACAACTTGGAGAACGAGGAACTCGGCTCAAGAATGATTCCTTTCTCAAAAGAACTCTACATTGAGAGAGAAGATTTTATGATCGAGCCTCCTAAGAAATACTTCAGACTCTTCCCGGGCAACGAAGTTCGTCTTATGAACGCATACTTCGTAAAATGCGTAAGCTACGAGACAGACGAAAACGGTAACGTGACGGTTGTTCACTGTACCTACGATCCCGAGACAAAGTCAGGCAGCGGCTTTACCGGCAGAAAGGTTAAAGGCACAATCCACTGGGTTGACGCAAAGAGCGCAGTTCCCGTTGAAGTCAGACTCTTCGAAAATATCGTTGACGAAGAAAAGGGCGTATACAACGAGGAAGACGGCAGCATCAATGTAAATCCCAATTCAAGAAAGATTGTAACCGCTTACGTTGAACCGGATCTTGCAAAAGCCAAAGCATTCGAGAGTTTCCAGTTCGTAAGAAACGGATTCTACTGCGTGGACTACAAGGATTCAAAAGAAGGCGCACCGGTATTTAACCGTATCGTAAGCCTTAAGAGTTCATTCACTTTACCTAAATAATTGAGACTACACAACGCAGGCTATGGAAGAAGCCTGTTACGTGACATAAATCAAGGGGATAATGTATGGAAATATCAGAGATTAAGAAAATGTGTTTAAGCTGCATGCATATGACAAAAGAAGAAGACTTTTGTCCTGTCTGCGGCAAGCCGAAAAAAGGGGTAAAAACATTCGGAAGAGCACTTGAACCGGGTACGATTTTAAACGGCAAATTCCTTATCGGTAACATTCTCGGTATGGGAAGTTTCGGAATTACGTATATCGGTTTTGATATGCTGCTCGAATACAGAGTTGCTATCAAAGAGTTCTTTCCCGATGAAATGGTAGAAAGAAAAGAAGACGGATCTTTAATCGTTGCAGGCGATACAACCGAGGAAGAATTCCAGGCTGAACTTAAGGCATTCCTTCGTGAGTCGAGAATGCTCGCACAGTTTGCGAAATATCCCGGTATCGTTTCGATTAAAGAACTTTTCTATGCCAACAATACCGGATACATGGTAATGGAGTATCTCGAAGGCGGCACACTGAGACGATTCATCGACAATAACGGCGGACATCTGTCGGTAGAGCAGACGCTCTCACTGATGAAGCCCGTTATCGTTTCGATGGAAGAAATTCATAAAGCGGGATTGATACACCGTGATATTTCGCCCGAAAACATCATGCTTGATTCGGACGGAAGCATCAAGGTGATTGATTTCGGTGCGACGAAAAAATTAAACAACCGTACCGCACAGGTTTATTTCGGCAAATTCGGATATGCGCCTCTTGAGCAGATGGTTGGCGAAGGACAGGGACCGTGGACCGACGTTTACGGTATCTGCGCGACCATGTACTGCATGATTACGGGCGATATTCCGACCGATGCTTTCAGACGAAGCATGAATGAGCCGCTGACACCCATCACCGATTACAATATCCAGATTGACCAGCGAATTGCAGATGCCATCATGAAGGGCATGAACATGCAGTGCGCCGACAGACAGCAGGATATGGGACAGCTTCGCCGCTC
>JAFYHV010000114.1 GCA_017538995.1 Lachnospiraceae bacterium
GATACTCAAACTATACACCTTGGAGTTAACTCCAAGTCAATATTTTTTTCAAAAAAATACGTAAAAAAAAACAGCACCGGATATTTTTGACTATCCGATGCTGTTTTTTTATCTGCTAGAAATATGCTACTATTCCCATTCAATCGTAGCAACAGATCTTTTTACTTTTGAATATGATATCCACCATCCGCAAACACATTTGTCCCTGTCATATAATCAGACATTTCTGATAACAAAAACATTACTACTGATGAAATATCTTTTGGCATCCCAAGTCTGCCGTTCGGAATCAGTTTTTCTGATTGCTCCTTAACTTCCGGATTATCAAACGAAGCGGCAGTCATTCCCGTATATGTAAATCCCGGTGCAACAGAATTTACCTGTATATTGTATGGTGCAAGGTCCAATGCCATTGCAGATGTCATCGATACAACTGCTCCCTTAGACGCTGCATAGTCAGCCATGTTGTTGCGAAATACCGCTGCCCTGATGCAGCTGATATTTACTATCTTACCTTTTTTTCGAAGCATCATCGCCTTCGAAACATACTTGGACATGAGAAACACCCCCTTCAAATTGACATCCATCACATTTTGAAAGGCCTCCGATTCCATCTCATAAAACGGCTTTCCTGACCCCCATATACCCGCAGCATTTACAAGACCATTTATTTGACCATTTTTGTCAAGGACAGTATTCACCATATTTTCAATTGCGCTTTCATCTGTAACACTCATTCTAAAATGTTCATATGAGGCTTCATCTATGGCGGCCTCATTTTTATCCACGCCTGTCACATGACCACCAAGTGAAATAATTTGCTCTGCACAGCTTAAACCTATGCCGGAAGACGCGCCTGTAACAATATATGTTTTACCGGTAAAATCCATCATCCTATCTCATCTCCTTTAAAATCTTTACTATTTCATCCTTTTTCAAAACCTTGCCATAAGAAACTACTTTTCCGTCAATAACCAGCGCCGGTGTTGTCATTACTCCATAAGTTGCAATCTTTTCATAATCCTTAACATGTTCTATGGCTGTATCCATACCCAGCTCCGTTAATGCGCCAAAAGTAGCCGATTCCAACTGATTACATTTTGCACAGCCTCCGCCAAGAATCTTAACACCTTTCTTATTTTTCTCTTCTTCAGCGATTTGCATACTTTCAGGCGTGAAATTTCCTCCGCAACAACACGCTCCCTTACTTTCTTCATCTGTTCTTTTTTCAAATCCGAATAATGACATTATCAATTCCTCCCCGTCTACAAAATGAGTACTCCTATAGTATTAAAAATATAACTGACAATTATTATTCCCGCAGTACATATTGCAATAAACATAAGTAACAGTTTCATTTTAATTGCCTTTTTTAGCATAATTAAAGAAGGCAGAGATAATGTAGTAACTCCCATCATAAACGCCAAAACCGTTCCAAGCGTTGCGCCCTTGAACAAAAGTGCTTCCGCGATCGGTATCGTTGCAAATATATCTGCATATATTGGAATACCGAGTATCGTTGCCAGAACAACCCCAAAAGGATTGTTACTGCCAAGTATACCTTCGATAAAATCCTCCGGAATCCAATTATGTACAATGGCTCCTATGCCGACTCCTATGAGAACGTAAGGAAAAACTTTCTTAAAAGTCTCCAGCATCTGGTCTTTGGAGTATACTATTCTCTCTTTCTGTGTAAGTGACGGTGAATCGATATCAACTGCATTCGCTTTCCTGATAAACTCTTCTACCTGGTTCTCCATATGGAATTTTTCTATCAGTGTCCCACCCAATACGGCTATCACAAGTCCGAATACCACATAAATAACAGCCACCTTTACTCCGAAAATGCTCGTAAGCAGAATGATACTTCCTAAATCTACCATTGGCGATGAAATCAAAAACGAAAATGTTACGCCGAGCGGAAGCCCTGCACTCGTAAAACCAATAAACAGTGGGATTGACGAACATGAGCAAAACGGCGTCACAGTTCCGAGCAGTGCCGCAATACAGTTTGCTTCGATTCCATGGAATCTACCCATGATTTTTTTGCTTTTTTCCGGTGGAAAATAACTCTGTATATAAGAGATTAAAAAAATAAGTACACAAAGCAATACCGCTATCTTAATAACATCATATAAAAAGAAATGTATACTGCTTCCTACCCTTGAGTTAATGTCAAGGCCAAGTCCGGACAACAATCTTCCAACAAATTCATTCAGCCATTTCATTCCAAGAATCTGCTCTGTTATAAAACTACCTATCATTTGCAGCATCCTTTTTTCTCCATATTGTTGTCACAGCAGCCGAGATCCTCTATGTACTTTTTAAATCCGGCAATCGTTTCCGTATTTAAGGAGTAGTAATGCCATTTTCCTTCTTTTCGATCATTTACCATACCTGTTTCCACCAGAATTTTCATATGATGGGAAAGTGTCGGCTGTGTAATCTCAAATCTTTCAAGCAGTTTACAGCCGCATTTTTCTCCTTCTGAGAGCATTTGTACTATTTCAAGTCTGTTTGAATCAGAAAGAGCCTTACATATTAAAGCAATATCTATTTTATTCATATCATTACCTCACATTGATATTTATCTATGTATAATATATTCGATACATAGATATTTGTCAATGTGTTATATAAAAAGATGACCACGCTTCTTCTGCATGACCATCTCTATAAAATCTAATTATAAAACCGTTGGTAAGTAAAACTGAAATATTTCAACTATATTATTTTCCAATTTAAATTACTATCGCATTATCCCGACATACTATCCCGCAATAACAAACTGTGATACCAACATATATAAATGAATATTGTTTTTCTTGCTTTAATTAATTTATCAGGCAGCCTCACTCTATTGTAGCAACCGATTCAATAAACTGAATTATTAATCCGTTCTCGATATCTTGACACGCGACATTAGTATGTCTCTTAATTTTCTCTCCCAAAATTTTTTTAAATTCATTTTCACTCTCACATTTTTTCTAGTTCCAGTGCTGTGAGCTTCGCCGTTAAAACGGTCATGACTTCCGTAAATATAAAGACGCCCGTCAAACACCCTGGGCTCCCCGTCAGGTATATATTCAAAACTGGGAAGGTACGGATTAAATACTTGTCTTTTCATGGCCGATTCTCCTTTTATACTTTAATTGTTTTTATAATACAACAAAAAAAGAGTTTTCTTATTAAAAACCGTCACGACTTATGTTATTTCTTGTTAATAATATTTATATCCAAATTCCGCGATTCATTAATCATAAAAATATGTATTAAAAAAAGCAGTGTAACACTGCTTTAAATAATCGTTAATTGGGTTATGGATTATTGGATTGAACCCATTCGGATAACATCATCGGCATACTTCATTGCTGCTTCGTCATGGGATACAATTACGACACTCATTCCCTCACGGCTTTTTTCTTTAAGCAATTTTAATACAAATTCGGTGTTTTCTTTATCAAGGTCATTGGTGGGTTCGTCCGCAAATATCATCTTTGGTGAATTAATAATCGCTCTTGCAATTGAAACACGTCTTAATTCTCCGCCGGATAACTCAGCAGGATAAGAATCCATAAGATTCTCAAGCCCAAGATCTTTTAGGAGACTGACAGCTTTTTCTTTTATGTCATTCGGCTCATATATAATGGCGGGAAGCATCACATTTTCCAAAACCGTAAGACTGCTTACACTGCTTGTTCCCTGAGGAATATATCCTATATTTTTATTTCTGAATAAAGATAATTCTTTATCTCCAAGCAGATATGGATCCACACCGTCAAGCGATACGCTGCCGTTTGAAGGAGGCAACAGTCCTGCCATTATATTCAATAGAGTTGTCTTCCCGCTTCCCGACTTACCGTATATTACCGTCAATTTGTTGTCTTCGATTGAAAAAGAAGTTTCTTTAAGAGCGAAAATCTCCCTGTTTTTTAGCGTATACTTTTTACTGACATTATTAACCTTAATCATATACCATTCTACCTTCTTAATGCATTGCCTATGTCTTCTCTGCATACGCCCATTGTAGATATCGAAGCCGTTATCGGTCCGGTAAGTACCGTGATAAAAAGTGCAAAAAATGAATATAAAACCGTATTTAAAAAGTTCGGTAAAAGAAAAGGCAATCCCAGGTACCCTTCAATCATATTTCCAAATGATATGATAATCACCAATGAAAGGACAATTCCAAGAACCGATCCGATCAAGCATATAATCATCGACTCAGTGAAAATTAGTGAGACAATTTTGATTTTGGAAAATCCCATTGCGCGAAGAAGAGCAAACTCACTCTTTCTTTCGCCGATGCTGACCGAAAATACTAATCCCATAATGATGATTGAAAACACCCATATCCCTGTCACCAAGGCGTATATGATTTTCGAAACATCATCCAATCTTTTAACAGTATCGGATATCATGCTCTTTGTTCTCACAGCCTCAACCCGATCCTTAAAATTTATATTTATCGTGCTTGAGACCACACTGATATCATATCCTTTTTTTACTTTAATATACACAGCCGAAACCGTCTCGTCCGGGCTCTTTTCTCCGACCATGCTAAGTCCCACTTCTTTGGATGCTTCTATGAGATGTTTTATCGTCTCTTCGTTGGCATACACCGCAGTATCAAGACCTGTGCCGGTAGAACCAAGTTTTCCAACTACCAAACAATCAATTCCGTAAATTTTTAGACTTTCTCCGGTTTGAACAGAAAGGCTGCTCCCGGCGATTATCTCGTCTTTTCCCGGTTGACCCTTGAAATTGTCTTTTATCCAGGGTGCAACCACAAAGTCATTTTCAGGATCAAACCCTACTATTTGCACAGGCGCAGAACAGCAATCCGACACCGATGAAGCCAAAAAATACTGAATCGAATAATCCTCCACTCCTTCTATCGAGGCGAGATCGGACACAATGGATTTATCCATATAAAAGTTTTCCGGTGTTCCCTTAAAATATATATTTTTAAGTTCCTCTTCGGACTGTGCACCTTCCGGAATAACAATAATATCCGCCCCAAGTCTCGCTTCCATGCTGTTTAATCCTCTTATGAGGCTTTTACTTAAATTGGCTCCCGCAAGAATCGCGAAAGCCATTAATAATGCCATTGAGGATAACAATGTTGTCTTAACCGGTCTTTTTATTATATTTTTGATAATCAGTTTTTTTACACTCATTGTTAATTTTTGTCTTTCTTTCCAAGTGAAAGAATAACCACATCAGCCAAAGAGATCAGTGCCAAAATAACAGATAATACTATTACGAACGGCTTAAATGAAGTCTGGCATCTCATAGTATCCATCATGCATAAAGATATAATCTTTCCCGGAATCAGGAACGTAAGAACCGAAAGAGGAACAAACGCCAGTGCTATTCCTTTTTTGACTCCATCTTCTTTTAAAATCAAACGAATTGCACTTAAAAATATGAACACTATACCAAGCGCTTTGACTGTATTTTCTGCCCAGTGGCATGCCATTGCCTTGCCTTCGTGAAGTCCGCATGCTTTAAACAAAGTAAACACGCCGACAACAAGTATAATGCTTATCAATAATTCCGCTATACCGGCGGCATTCTTTTTAAAATAGTTCATTATTTTCCCTCCGAATGAGCCTCAATAAATCCCTTATCAAGATTGGGTAAAAATTCTTTAAGGTCTCTTTTTATAATTTCATCTGTTATTAGTGCAGCATCTATAACGTAGTCCTCGCATAACATATGATGTTCTGCTGCGCCCCATACGACATTTCGTGTTAAAGCACGACAACAGATTGCTTTATTCTTATTTTTGAATCTGTCATGAAGTTCATTTATAAGAGAGAACGAAAGTCTTTCCGATTCATAATTAACATTTCGTCCGGTAATAATACTAAGTACCATTGCTGCGCCTGTCACAGAACCGCAAGAGCATCCCGACTCTCCGAGTCCTGCACCAAAGCCGGTAGAAATTTTGTAAAATTCTGCAGGAAATCCCAGATTGTATACCTCATTGAATGCTCTAAGTATTGCTTCCGAACAATACAATCCGTCCTTAAAATACTCATGAGACAATGCAACTGCAGGAGGAAGTTCCTTGTTAAGATCTCTGATAATCTCATCATTCAATCTCTTGTTCTCGGTATTGTTAACAGCAAATTCTTCGTATAGCCATGTGCTTAAATATCTTTCTCCGGAATCCGGAAGAAGCGTTACTATTCTCTTTCCCTTATTCTCTTCTCTCTTGGCCAATTCAAGTGCTGCCCATACTGCTGCCGCTGAAGAAATGCCAACGAGAATACCCTCGTTCTTGGCAAGTTTGTGAGCAATATCACTGGCGTCCTCGTCAGTTACCGTAAGTATTTCATCAATAATAGATGTATTAAGAATGCTCGGAATAAAGCCTGCTCCAATACCCTGAATACGATGAGGCTGTGCTATTCCTCCTGAGAGAACCGCAGATTTAAACGGTTCTACAGCTACTACTTTTACATTGGGATTATTCTTTTTTAATACCTCGCCTACACCTGTTATCGTACCGCCTGTACCTACTCCTGCCACAAAGATATCTACCTGTCCGTCAAGATCGTTAAGAATCTCTACCGCCGTTGTCTTTCTGTGTGCCTCGGGATTGACGGGATTGTCAAACTGCTGAGGAATAAACGAATTGGGAATCGTAGCTGCCAATTCTTTTGCTTTCGCAACTGCTCCCTCCATACCGTCATAAGCCTCGGTTAAAACTATCTTGGCACCCAGTGCCTTGAGAATCTTTCTACGTTCAATACTCATGGTTTCGGGCATGGTGAGAATAAGCTCATATCCTTTAACAGCACTTACATAAGCAAGTCCTATACCCGTATTGCCGCTTGTGGGCTCAATCAGGACATCTCCGGGTTTAATCTTGCCGCTCTTTTCCGCTTCTTCAATCATTGCAAGTGCAACCCTGTCCTTTACACTCGAGAGAGGATTGAAACTTTCCAATTTAACCAATATTTCCGCTTCGTAAGGATTAATCTTTTCAAGTCTGACAAGCGGTGTATTTCCTATTAATTCCGTAATGTTATTTGCTACTTTCATCTTTCTTTTTTATCCGATGGCTCTTGACAATCGGATAACCTTTCTACCCTTTTTTTAACACCTTAAATGACATATCCTGTTGTATCTTCTGTACTAGCAAAATTGAGTTTTTCAAGTATTCTTGTTCTTAAATCCACAAAGTCCGGATAATTACGCGATCTGGTTCGATCCTGTCTTAATTTGATAACTTCCTGTATACGTCCGGGTCTTGAAGAGAGAATAACGATTGTATCACTCATATAAACCGCTTCATCAACATCGTGCGTGACAAGAATAACCGTTACTTTTTGTTCCTTCCAAATCTTTAGTATCTCTTCCTGCATATTCATCCTGGTAAAAGCATCAAGTGCTCCCAACGGCTCATCGAGAAGTAATACTTTTGGCTTGTTAACCAGTACTCTGACAAGAGATACTCTTTGTGCCATACCACCCGATAACTGATGCGGATAAGACTTTTCAAAACCGGATAATCCGACCAGTTTTATGTATTTATCCACCTCATCTTTATTTTCTTTATATACTTTTCTTGCTATCAGCCCTGTTGCCACGTTCTCCCTTACATTAAGCCATGGAAACAGATTGGCTTGCTGAAAAACCAACCCGCGTTCATGATTGGTTCCTTCTATCTTGTCGTTATCAAGCAATATCTCACCGCTTGTGGGAGTGTCAAGACCAGCAATCATTCTAAGCAAGGTCGATTTTCCGCATCCGCTCGGTCCAATCAAAGAAACAAAAGATCCGGGTTGTATATCCATCGAAAAATCGTCCAGTGCAACAAATTTGTTGCCATCGTTATCAATGAATTCTTTATGAATATTCCTAAAGGACAATGCTCCTTTTCTTTCGTCTACCATTTGATCAATCCTTTCTGCCATCCGAGAAGTTTATCCTTAACAAAGAACAACAACTTGATAAGTCCGGAAAACATAAGAGCTAAAACAATCAGACAAGCGTATACCTTGTTGTATTCTGCCCATCCCTGCGACCAGTTAATATACCAGCCAAGTCCCGCTTTTACTCCAAGCATTTCCGCCGCGATAAGTGTCGCAAAAGATGTTCCCATACCCATAAACAAACCTATGAAAATGGAAGGCATTGCTGCAGGTATTGCTACTTTAAATACCAAAAATTTTTGATTGCCTCCGAGAGTCTTTGCCACTTCAAAATACGAATTCTGTACATTGTGAATTCCCGTACTTGTCATTACCGTAACAGGAAACCATACGGCCAATGCAATAAGGAATATACTGGCTAAGAAACTTGTCGGAAAAGCTACGAGCGCAATCGGAATCCATGCCGTAGCAGGTATAGGTCCGATAATCCTTAGTAAAGGACCTATCCAGTAATCCGCCCTTTGATTCCATCCGATCAACGTTCCTGTAAACAATCCAAACGATGCTCCGAGCAGATATCCGCATAACAGTAATCTGACTGAATAAAGCGCACATTTTAATAAGATTGCTCCGTCTGATACGAACACATGCAATACCTTATCCGGTCCGGGAAAAAACGGAAGCGGGAGGAGAGACAGTTTTAAAGTCACCACATCCCATATGGCAAGGAACAGGAAAACTGCTGCTATAAAAGGTGCTTTATAAAAATACGCTTTACCAAATTTCTTGTTTATCAAAGAAATAATAAAAACCGCTATGCTTAAAATCAGTGATGCCATTAACACCTTATTGTATACACCCGTTGTGGATACAACCTGCTTATTTGGGATAAGCAAATGCTCAGCAATTGCGAAAAAAATTATTACTGCAGGGAGTATTCCTTTTATTATGCCCGTTGTTTTTGCTTTATTTGTTTTATTGATTTTTATATCAGATATCGTTTCCCTGTTATTGCTTGCCATTTTTTCACCCGACTATTCTTTTATAACATCTGCGAAAGTTGCATTGAAAAGTGCATCTTCGTCCGTGGAACTCTCAAGAATTCCCTGATCTTTAAGTTCGTGGATATACCATTTGATATTTTCTTTTGCGCCTTCTACGCTGGGAGTCCAGTTGTATTCGCTTAAAAGCTGCGAGTTAAGATCTACATCACCGCCGACATAATTGTTATCAAGAGAAATCTTCGCAGCCTCCACAGGGTTTTGCTGAACCCACTCCGAACTCTTCATTAAAGCTCTAGTAATCTTTCCTGCTGTTTCCGTATCACTTTCTATCAATTTGGCACTTACGCCCACGAAGCAGCAGTACTTATCCTTAAAAGGATCATCCGCCCCGATATCAAGAAGGTATCTGTATCCGTCATTATCATGTGCTTTTGTAGGAAAGGGATCCCAAGTCATGTATGCCTGAATTTCTCCCTTTTTAATTGCTTCATCCAACAAATTGCCACTGTATGCAACCCAATTGACTTCGGTATCGGGATCCACACCTTCTTCTCTGAGCTTCGCTGAAAGAGCAATCTGCGGACCACCGCCTATGGCATCTACACCTACTGTCTTGCCCTTGAGGTCTGCAAAAGAATTAATATCGGAATCTCCGGGAACTACAGCTTTAATACATCCTGTGTGAATGCCTGCTGTAAGTCTTAAATCCATACCCTGCTCAATCGGCTTAAACCATGCAATATTTGCCATGGCTGCATCAATCTTACCTGTTGCAAGACCCTGTTTTAACTCGTCAAATCCGGCCTGAACCAATTCGACCTCCAGACCTTCTTCTTCAAAGAATCCCTTGTGATATGCCGCAAATACAGGTGCCTCACATGTTCCGCCCGCATAAGCGATTGTTACCTTTTTCTTACCGTCACTTGTATCTTTAGCCTCTTTGCCAGTACATCCGGCCAAACTTCCTGCTGCCAAAAAAAGTGTGACGGCAATACTTAATGCCTTAATAAAATTCTTTTTCATTTCCTGTCTCCTTTGTTTTTATTAAAAAAGTCCGGCTTTAAGAACCGGACTTTACAAACTTAATCATCGTGTTGGCGTTTCACGCGCAAAAAATCACGCCAAACGCCCGGTTTGTAATCCAGTCCGGCACATTCGGTAGGAACACATGTACATACACATACATATATATCTAATTGATAAACAAACTTCTTTCATAATTTTTTCTCCATTACGCAACATAATACTCCTATTAGCCTACTATGTCAATAGGTTTGTATTTTTATGATATTTTTAATACGTGTTCTCTGATTCTTTCCAAACATTCGGTTAGATTTGTTCTTGGAGTGGCTATATTGAGACGTTGAAATCCTTCTCCTTCTTCTCCGAATATTTCTCCTCTCTCAAGCCAGAGTCTTGCGTCATTAATCATCCTCCTGTTGATCTCATCACTGTTGATACCCGTATTTCTGAAATCAAGCCACATAAGGTAAGTTCCTTCTGAGTCTATTACTTTTATTTCGGGAAGATTGTTATGAACATATTCTTTGACGTATTCGATATTGTCTTTAACATACGCATGCATAGACTCATACCATTCATCTCCGTATTCATATGCTGCCTGAGTCGCCAGGAGTCCCATTATGTTTAATTGGCTTATTCCGGCGGCATCAACTTCTTTTTGAAATCTTTTTTTCAAATCTCTGTTTGGAATAAAGATGTTGGATACAAGCATGGTTGCTAAATTAAAGGTTTTGCTCGCAGAAGTGCATACGACACATATATCCTCAAATTCTTTTTTTACACTTGCAAATACTGTGTGCTTTCCTTTGAATACAAAATCATTGTGTATCTCATCGCTTAGCACCGTAACATTATGTTTAAAACATATATCTCCTATCATTGTCAGTTCTTCCCTGGTAAAATCACGCCCTGACGGATTGTGAGGATTGCAAAGAAGGAATAATTTAATATTGTTATCCTTAATCTTTTTTTCAAAATCTTCAAAATCAATATGGTATCTGTTATCCTCTCCCAGATATAAGCTGTTGCTTACCGCAACTCTGTTATTGGCGATAATTGTCTCTGCAAAAGGATAGTAAAGCGGCCGTTGAATAAGCACTTTGTCTCCGGGTTCGGTATACGCTTTGACAGCCATTGCGACAGCGAATATCACACCAGGCGTCTTGATTAACCAGCTTCTTTTTACTTCCCAATTATGATGTCTTTTCATCCATCCCGACACTGCATCAAAATACTCTTCACCGGTTTCACTGTATCCGAATATCGGGTGCATTGCTCTTTTTTTCAAAGCATCCTGAATATATGATGAAGTCGCAAAGTCCATATCTGCCACCCAGAAAGGAAGTACATCTTCAGGCATCCCTCTTTTTAAAGCAAAATCATATTTTAAACAATTCGTTCCCTTTCTTTGAATACAACAGTCAAAGTCTGAATTCTGTTCCGACATTTCAATCATCCTCTTTATCATGAAAAAAAATATATAAGTCGGATTATATTTGCATTTACCTACTCTGTCAATAGGTTTTTATTTTTTCTTTTCACGCAATATAAAAAACATCCGCTCAAATAAATGAACGGATGCGTTTCTATTTTTCTATCATCAAAAAAAATGACTGACCAGGAATAACTGCAAAAAAATATCCCACGCGTTTAGATCTTTTCTTTATTTGTTTGTAGAATCACGTTTGGCTCTGCCCTTTCTTGCACGTGATTTATATTTTTTTATAATAAGTATTCTTCAATCATTCGCATTACGACCGATGAGCTAAGCGGAGTTGACGAGGCCTCGAATGTCATAATCATGTTTTTACCTGCAAGAAAACCGTTTTGCTCATATGTTTGAATCTTATTTATGTTCTTGTTAGCATAAGCAACGTTATCCATCATTCCGAAATGTTCCCAAACATACTCTTTTCCGGTCCTTGCATTAAGGCAGAGAAAATCAGGTCTGACGGTACCCAATCCATTAAGCGTGATTGGATATTCGTATCTATAGCTGACTCCGTTTTGTTCCAACATATTAGCAATAATCAACTCCGATTTTGATCTTACCTTAACCCTGTTAAATGAAACAAATTCAATATTATCGCTAATTTCCATCGGTTCGTATGCTACGTTTCCCCACTTCTTTACAAACTCTTCCTTTGTTTGCACTATTGGAGTTACAAGTATTTTTCTTGCTTCCGGAAGGTTGGTATAAACCTTTTCTATTTCATCGATATCATATGTCTTAAGAAACTTTGACAGTTTTCTTTTTAGGCTGTTTAGTTTTTTGTTAATGGCTTTCTCGTAGTCACGTTGAAGTATTCTTCTAATTTCTCCTTTTTCTGTTTTTTTGATGTATTCCTTTTTATTTTCAACCTTATTATACCAATAATACTGGCAACATCCCTTGCATTGACTTACCATGATGTTGCGATTCGGAACATTCTGCAGTTTTGCTAGATTCTTGTTTGATTTAGCTATTAAATCATTAATTTCATTCAATTGATTTTTGAGTATTTCACTGTAGTTTTCCATATTTACCCCTTTCTTTCTGTTTCCTTCTATTTTTCATCTTATGTCTTGTTCTTTTGATATACATTCCCTTTTTACAGGTTTTAGAGCTTTATCTCTATACCCGTAGTTCTGCGGCGTGAGTCGCTTTATTTTACGGGTATTTGTGTGCTTTTATCTCTACACCCGTAATCCTGCGGCGAGAGTCGCTTTATTTTACGGGTATTAGCGTGCTTTTATCTCTTCACCCGTAATCCTGCGGCGAAAGTCGCTTTATTTTACGGGTATTAGCGTGCTTTTATCTCTTCACCCGTAGTTCTTCGGCAAGAGTTGCTTTATTTTACGGGTATTAGCGTGCTTTTATCTCTTCACCCGTAATCCTGCGACAAGAGTTGCTTTATTTTACGGGTATTAGAGCATTTTTTGTTCTTCACCCGTAGTTAACAAAACATTATGTATTTTATATGAGTTTTAACTGGGAAAAATGAGCTTAGAATTAAGCTCAACTTATTGTAGTGAGTGAAATTATAATATATCAAAACAAATATTTCAACAGTGGGCGGGGAAAATGGTTTAGGAAATTAAAAACCCGCAGGTTCTTCAGAACTTGCGGGTTTAGTGTTAATAAATTGTTACCTGCAAATAGAAGCTTGCGGGAAACAAGCTTGTTGTGCAAGGCTTTTTGTTTGCTTTTATTCCCACTCGATTGTGGCTACCGGTTTTTCCGAAATGTCCCAAAGTACTCTGTTTACGCCGGGAATCTGAACGATCTGGTCTCTCATTTTGCAGAGTGTTGCGAAAGGAATTTCGGGAACGGTTACCTTAACTGCGTCA
>JAFYHV010000115.1 GCA_017538995.1 Lachnospiraceae bacterium
CGGCGGACACAAGGCCGTTGGTACCTGTCAGCTCTCCGATGAAGAAATGGATGCAAAGATTCCCGAAATCATCGATGCGATTATTAACTACAAAGAATAAAATCGCGATTTAATTTTCAGACTAAAAAAGCCTTCGGTTTTCCGAAGGCTTTTATTATTACTTTTGAATTTCGTTCTGAGCGGCTACAAGATTCTCTACGCAGTAAATTGCACGAAGCTTGGGCTTTTCAATCTTACCGGTCGGGTTTCTGGGAATATCCGCAAAGATAATCTTTTTAGGTCTCTTGTATCTGGGAAGCTTGTGGCAGAACTCTTCCACTTCTTCTTCAGTAAGAGTAAATCCGTTCTTGATTTCAATGATAGCTGCGGTAACTTCACCGAGTCTCTTGTCGGGAATACCGATTACGGCTACGTCCTTGATAGCATTATGCTGTCTTAAGAAGTCTTCAATCTGTACGGGGTAAATGTTTTCACCGCCGGAGATAACAACGTCTTTCTTTCTGTCTACGAGGAAGATGAAGCCGTCCTCGTCTTCCATAGCCATATCACCCGTAAAGAGCCAGCCGTCTGCAAGTACTTCTTCGGTTGACTTAGGATCGTTATAGTAGCATTCCATGACGCCGGGTCCCTTAACAGCGAGTTCTCCGACATCACCTCTTTTAACGGTATTTCTGTTTTCGTCAACAATCTTAACTTCCCAGCCGTAGCCTGCCTTACCGATAGCACCGACCTTGTTGATGTTTTCAACACCAAGATGTACGCAGCCCGGTCCGATTGATTCGGAAAGACCGTAGTTGGTATCGTACTGATGGTTCGGGAAAACCTTCTTCCATCTTGCAATAAGTGAAGGCGGAACAGGCTGAGCACCGATGTGCATCAGTCTCCAGTTTGAAAGATCGTAATCTTCAAGCTTAACTTCGCCCGAATCGATTGCATCAAGGATATCCTGAGCCCAGGGAACAAGGAGCCAAACAATGGTACATTTCTCATTGCTTGCAGCCTCTAAGATTGTTTTGGGCTTTGTTCCTTTTAAGAGCACTGCCTTTGATCCGGATAAAAGTGAACCGAACCAGTGCATCTTCGCACCTGTATGGTAAAGAGGAGGGATACAAAGGAATATATCGTCTCTTGTCTGACCGTGATGGTTCTGCTCTACCGCACATGAATGCATGAGTGAACGATGTTTATGAAGAATAGCTTTAGGGAAGCCTGTGGTGCCTGATGAGAAATAAATGGCAGCATAGTCATCATCCGTAAGCTTGATGTCCGGTCTCTGGCTTGAGCAGTTTGCAACGAGTGAATTGTAATCCTCTGCAAAGCTCGGGCAGTTATCACCTACATAGAATAAAAGTCTGTTCTTACTGATTGATTCTGCAATCTCTTCCACACGGCCGATAAATTCGGGACCGAATACCAGGATATCCACCTCTGCAAGATTAAGACAGTATTCAATTTCATCGGGAGCATATCTGAAGTTTAAAGGAACTGCAATAGCACCTGTTTTCAAAATACCAAAGTAAATGGGAAGCCACTCAAGGCAGTTCATCAAAAGAATCGCAACCTTGTCATTCTTCTTAACTCCTCTGGATAAAAGCATATTTGCAAATCTGTTTGCTTTCTCCTCGAAAACACTCCAGGTAATCTCTCTTCTGTAATGTGTAACGGGATTAGGTTCAATCAGTTCATATTCCTTCCATGTCACACGTCTTACTTCTTTAATTTCAGGATTAATCTCAACGAGACATACGTCAGAACCGTACTGTTCGCTGTTTCTGTCCAGTAATTCTGTAATAGGCATAAAAACTCTCCTTAATACTTTCTTTTTCGCGACAGTCTTTATTATGCCACTTTAAAGCACGAAAGTAAAGCCTTTTGTTAATGAAATAAAAAAAAGCCCTTCTATCCCTGAAAGACTTTTTTTAATAAACTTTGATTGTTTCGATTACAAGCATGGATTTGTAATCCACATTTGCCTTATCGATTTTTCTTCTTAAATCCATCTCATCTTTGCACTTCACCGCGGCTGTGATATCCGGTGTCATGTAGAATCTTCCCAAAAGTTTCTTCTCTGCCAGATACTCGTCGGTCCGTGTATTGTGAGCAATGTAATATTCACTAGCAGCAGCCATATCGAAAATCCCCTTCCTGTAATTAATGATTAGACTTGCTTAGATGATTACCAATTCCTCCGAAACAGGCTGTAATTTGTATCCGCACTTGTTACAGAATGAACTGTCGTACGGTAATGTATTTCCGCAGTTGTCACACATTCTCAATCCCTGTGTTTTTAACTTGCGGTTGTTCCAGACTTTAGCATTATATTCAAGTTTCTTGATGGTATCTACTTTTTCCTTGTAAATCTCATCAATACTTTCGTTATCTTTGTTGGATTCATAGAAAAGCTCTCCGAGCTGATAAATCATTCTTTTCTCGGAATCTTCCACCTGTTTTAATGATGCTTCAATTGACTTAACTTCAGCGGAAGCGGTATCCTTTTTAGCTCCGAATGCCATATTCATTTCCCCCTAGCCACTTTCTTATAATAATTATAACTCCTCATAAAAGAAAGTCAATTATGACGTTAACATAAAATGTAAACAAATTGTAACTTCCCTGTTAATTTACAGGGAAGCTACAATCCATATTGTTTTTAGTCTGAAAATACTATGCTTCGGCTTTTTCTTCTGCTTTTTCTTTGCCGAAAATAAACTTAAGTACGAACAGCATTCCAATGGTAAGAACAACACCTATTAAGAGGCTTAATACAACGTTTAATACATAGCCCTTTACAAAGAACTGGATAGCACCCGCAACTATGTAAGTTACAAAGGATACAGCTGCAACAGCTATTGCGTAAGGAAGCTGTGTTGATACGTGGTTTACGTGTTCAATCTGAGCACCTGCGGAAGCCATAATGGTTGTATCCGAAATAGGTGAACAGTGATCACCGCATACAGCACCTGCAAGACACGCAGAGATACCGATAATAAACAGTGTGCTTTCAGGCGGGAATATAGCGGTTACGATAGGGATAAGAATACCGAATGTTCCCCATGAAGTACCTGTTGCAAAAGCAAGGAAGCATGCTACAAGGAAGATAACTGCGGGAAGGAATATAAAGAGTTCTCCTGCAGCCTGTTCCATAAGACCGCTTACGAATTCGCCGGCCTTAAGCATATTTGTCATGTTCTTTAAGGAAACTGCAAGTGTAAGGATTAACATAGCGGGAACCATTGCTTTAAATCCTTTGGACAGGGATTCCATTGCATCCTTGAACTTAACAACACCTCTTGCTACCACATAAATGATAATGATTACAAGAGCTATTAAAGCGCCCCAGGGAAGACCTATGGTCGAATCTGTATCCGCAAAAGCATTAACAAAGTTAAATGTATTATCTACAGCATCTTCTCC
This sequence comes from Lachnospiraceae bacterium, assembly GCA_017538995.1. Taxonomy (GTDB): domain Bacteria; phylum Bacillota; class Clostridia; order Lachnospirales; family Lachnospiraceae; genus UBA3766. The sequence continues at coordinate 3,415 of JAFYHV010000115.1, forward strand.
GAGAATCGATTCAACAGGGCCCCAGAAACCGCCGATATAAATCATTCCGATGATACATGTAATTATCAGAATTATAACCGGAAGAATCAGATCTATAATCTTTCCTTTTTCATTTCCCTTAACTTCTTCTTTGCTGTCAAGTCCGCCAAGATTGCCTTCTATAGCAGCTTTCTCATGTTTAGCCATGGGACCGAAATCAAATTTAAGAAGTACTAATCCTATGATAAAAATAAAGGTCAGAAGCGAATAATAGTTAAAGAAAATAGCTTTACAGAAAAGCTCTATACCGTTGATACCACTGTCCTTGGCTACAGATGATACTGCCGCTGCCCACGACGAAATCGGCGCAATCATACAGATCGGTGCAGCCGTGGCATCAATTAAATATGCAAGTTTCGCTCTGGAAATTTTCTTTGAATCGGTAATAGGTCTCATAACCGAACCAACTGTAAGACAGTTAAAATAATCGTCTACGAAAATAAGAACACCGAGAATAAAAGTGGCAATCTGCGCACCTACTCTGGATTTGATATTCTTCTCTGCCCATCTTCCGAAGGCCTGTGAACCGCCGGATGCATTGATTAATGCAACGATGATTCCGAGAATAATGAGGAATAAGAAAATACCGGCATTATCCTTAATTGCGGTGATAATACCGTCATTTACAATTGTATTGATGGTTTCAACGGGATTAAAGCCCGCTACGAATAACGCACCGATAACAATACCTACAAAAAGTGATGAATAAGCTTCTTTGGTGATCAGCGCAAGCAGAATAGCCACTAACGGCGGAACAAGCGCCCAGAATTTACCTTCCATTTTTAACCTCCCTGAAAATACGTTTTTCTGTAAGTACAGGAAGAAGTGTCCCCCGGCACCTCTTTTGCTTACCAATCTATATTATATAATAAAAATATAAATATAAAAAGAACTAATTCTCCTTTATTTCCATAACTTTCAAAACAAGTTCCCTTGTTCTTTCAACGCTTGCAAGGTCAAGTTTTTCCTTCGTGGTATGAATATTTAAAATATTCGGTCCGACCGATACGCAGTCAAGTTCTTTCTTCTTTTCAATCAGTATTCCGCACTCTAAACCCGCGTGAACACCTGTAACTACAGGCTTTTGACCATATTGGTCACAATAGCAGTCAACAAATCTTTTCGTAAGTTTGGAATCGGGATTAAACTCCCAGCCCGGATAATCTCCGGTTAAAGCAAGCTTGCAACCCTTCTTTGCAAGGATGGTTCCGAGTCTTTCTTTTAAAGCTTCTTTTTCTCTTGCCACAGAACTTCTTAAACAGAAATCAAGTTTAAAGCCTTCGTCATCGAGTCTCATAACTCCAAGATTAAGACTTGTCTCGACCATATCGATGCCCGAACACATTTTGATAACTCCGTCGGGAATCTCTGTAAGTATCTCTGCTATTACTTCAGTCTTGTCGATGCACAAAGTATCGCACGCAGAATCTTCCGTAACAGGTGTTACGACGATTTTAATTTCATCCTCGATGCCTTTGTATTTTTCATTTATCTTCTTATCGAAATCATTGATTATATTCACAAAATCATCAGTATCGATGTCCGTATCAATTAACATCGAAGCATATGCTGGAATTGCGTTGTCTTTTTCTCCGCCGTAAATGCCTGCAAGATCGGTCTGACTTATTTTTACGAGTTCTTTTAAGAGTTCGCCGAGCACTATACAGGCATTTGCCCTTCCCTCATGGATGGAAGTACCCGAATGACCGCCTTTAAGGCCCTTAAATTCAACGGAATACATCGAGCCGTGTCTTTTTACGTCTCTTTTACATTCAAGCAGTGAAAGCAGTCTGACGCCGCCTGCGCAGGATGTTGTAATCACGCCCTCTTCTTCCGAGTCGATGTTTATCAGATATTTACCATTGATGTCCGATAAATCGATTCCCATCGCGCCGTCCATTCCGACCTCTTCATTGACCGTAAAAATGCATTCAAGCGCAGGATGTGATAAGGAATCGTCGGTAAGAATATCAAGAGCCATGGCAACCGCTATTCCGTCGTCTCCTCCGAGTGATGTGCCTTTTGCAAAAAGATATCCGTCCTTTTCATCAAGCAAAAGGCCGTCTTTTTCAAGATCAAGAGTGACACCCTCATCTTTTACGGCCACCATATCCATATGGCCCTGAAGTATGATACCCGGCTCGTTTTCATATCCGGCGGAAGCCTCTTTCCAAATGATGACGTTTTTCAAATCGTCTCTTCTGTATTTAAGACCGTTGGCTTCTGCGAATTTTACAAGATAATCACTTATCTTTTCGATATTGTAAGATCCGTGAGGTATGGCACATATTTCTTTGAAGTATTTAAGTGTATTGTTCATATTTCCACCTGTTTAATTTGTTGTCTGAAAACTCATGTATTCGTTTCTAAGTTCATACGCCGGAATTACCGCGCCTTCGGTTTCGCTGGCCGCAATAATCATTCCCACAAGTCTGTCGTTCTCGTCAAAAAGCCCTTCGCCCGACATTCCCGGAAGCACCTCTCCCGCGAAAAGTCCGACATCCTCGCTTAATTCATAGACGAATTCTTCCGAATCAAGCCATTTGCCCACAGAAACTTCAAGCGTTACATCGTAAATGTCTTTTGCGAAATAAACACTTCTGCTTAAAGGTATCGATTCGTAGTCGCTCTTGGGCATTATCTCCGGAGCTTTTGCACCCTTTATATAAAAGTCCGAATCTTTTCTCATCACCCTTATTATTGCAGCATCGTTATCCGGATAATAATATACGACTTCGCCTTCAACCTTGCCTTTGTTACCAAACTCAATGCTCACTTTGTTTTCTTCGCTTACAAGATGTTTGGAGGTGACTATATCGATATAATCTTCTTCCACTCCGATGATGATTCCGCGGCCGTTTTTTATGCCTGCGTAAACATTTACCTGGCTAAGATTTCTGTAGCCTTCTTCCATAAGTCCGAGCTCATCTGCCGCATCTTTTATGAGAAGCATTCCAAACACGAAAACTGCAATAATGCTCATAAAAGAAACAATGCACAATATTAAGTTTTTCATACTGTCTTTTTTCATTACTTACCTATGCAAATAAACAAGTGCCGACGAAAAACGCCGGCACTTTAATTACTATTTCAGGAATCCTGCGACTATTTCCTTTTCAGCCTCTTCTTCGCTTAAGCCTAAGGTCATAAGCTTGATTAACTGTTCGCCAGCAATCTTACCGATGGCTGCTTCATGAATAAGTGAAGCTTCCACATTGTTGGCGGTAAGTGCGGGAAGCGCCGTTACCGATGCGCTGTCCATAATAATCGCGTCACATTCACTGTGTCCGTGGCATTCCGCATTTCCGTTTATCTCGGATCTGAAGAACTGCGTGGATTCATTCTTTGCTACAGATCTTGATACAAGATCCGCACTTGAATTGGCACCGTCGAGATCTACACTGAAATCCGTCTCCGCATGCTGTTTGTCGTGCGTCATGATTTTTTCTTTTATGACAAGTCTGGCATCATCCATAAGCTTGGCTCTGGTCTCACGCTTGGTGGAATCGATACCCTCTATCTGAACGGTATCCATTTCCATAAAAGAGCCCTCGCGAAGAAGGATGTTGGTCTGAGGATTCATAATTCTCTCGCCCGTGCCTTCGCCCTGTCCGTAGTGTTTCTCTACATATTTTACTTTTGAATTTTTACCTACATCAAAGGAATGAATGCCCGAATGCTCGCTCGCATCCTTTCCACCGTTATGAATACCGCATCCTGCGATAATCGTAACGTCACAGTTTTCGCCGATGAAAAAGTCGTTGTAAACCGCTTCTTTTAAACCTGACTGTGCGATAATAACGGGAATATGAACACTTTCGTTGACTGTATTGTCTTTTACGATGATATCTATTCCGGGTTTGTCTGTCTTGGTAACAATATTGATATTTGCCGATACGTTTCTTCCGTAAAGCTCACCGTCTTTTCGGATGTTGTAAGCACCAACGGGGATTTCGTGAAGACCGGCAACCTGTTCGAGTAATTCTTTGGTAATCTTATCCATCTCGGCCTCCTACAGTTTTTCTGTCAGTCTTTCGCATGCCGGACCATCCATTAAAAGTCCGGGTAAGACTTTTTCTTTGCTTCCGATATCTTTAATCTGTCCGTTTGCAAGAACAATAACCTTATCCGCAATATTAAGAATTCTTTCCTGATGCGAAATAATGATTATGCTTCCGCCTGCCTTCTCATGAAGATGTTCAAAAACCTTGATAAGGCTCTGAAAACTCCAAAGGTCGATTCCTGCTTCGGGCTCGTCAAAGATAGAAAGCGATGTTCCCCTTGCCATTGTCATCGCAATTTCGATTCTTTTGGCTTCGCCGCCTGATAATGATGAGTTAAGTTCTCTGTTGATATAATCCTTTGCGCAAAGACCTACTTCGGAAAGATACGCACATGCTTCGGTAGTCGAAATATCATGTCCTACGGCAAATCTGATAAGATCTTTTACCGTAATGCCCTTAAATCTTACC
>JAFYHV010000116.1 GCA_017538995.1 Lachnospiraceae bacterium
ACTACCTTTTTAACGTCCTGTTTGTCGACATTCTTGATGATTTTTTCAGCTTCCTTTTTGATATCTCCCATAATAAACTCCTTTTGTAAAAGGCGATGCCGCCTACAAGTTTATTATATCAAATTTGAAAAAATTTTGTACAGAGATGTGTCCCCGACTGTTCAAAAAAGCCAAAATATCACTGGTCTTCCACTAGGTTCGAAAAAACCTCACTAAGTGGAATCCCATGGCACGCACTAGGCTCGATAAAACCTCGCCAAGTGCTCCGCACACGTCCCTAGTTGGCCACTTTTTTCTTTTTAAGAAATGCGATGCCGAATGTGATTGCTGCAATAACGATTGCTGCGGCTGTTGCGATGGCAACCACCATCCAGTTGACGCTTGCAAGGCCGGCGAAATCGAACTCACCTGAATCAGGGTTCTGAAGGAAGGGGAAGATGCAAGCGATATCAATGATAAGGCCTGCTGCAAGTGCAAGTCCGCCTGTCCAGAAAAGAAGAGGAAGTTTGGTCTTCTCTGTCTGAATCATATGCTTGATGGTAGGATTTCTGAAATCAATCAGTGAACCGATGTAGTAAGCAAGCGCAACTGTTACGATTGTTTCAGGAATCATGTATGTTGCATTGTAACCGAATGAATAGATTAATGCAGCGTTGGTGGGAATTGACAAACCTGCCCAGACTGTAGCACCTGAGATAACGTGGCATGCATATCTTAAAAGACATGCAACGATAGTACCTGCTACCAAAGCTGCGGGCTGATTCTTAATAATCTTTCTGAAGATACCGCCCAAGCCGATAACTGCAAATGCAATTACATAATCCAAAAGGATTACTGCAATGATTGAAACCCATGTTGTAACATATGAGAGTGTGTTAAGTCCCAAAAGCTGCTGAATGATACCGTAGCAAAGTCCTGTGATAAGGCCGTATTTTAAGCCGTGTCTGTAGGAAATAATGATAACGGGTAACATTGAAGCTACTGTGACTGAACCGCCGTAAGGCAGGTCGATGAGTTTTACGAGCGAGAGTACGATACCTACGGCGAGCATTAATGCGCATTCCGCAAGTATTCTAGTGTTAGAAATTGAGTTTGGATCTTTTGTTACTTCTTTTGTTTTTGACATAAAAAAACCTCCTAAAAATATGCAGGAGGAGACAATAAAACTGCTTCCTTACGCCGGTATTACCCGGTTCAAGTAATGAGGGTAAGATATCGTAAAATATCTATCTCAGCTATAGCTCCCCTAGCAAAAACAATATTTATATGATTTACATACAGCGGTTATTATAGATAAAACCGCGGGATTGTGCAAGTGGTTTTTTGTAGTTTGTTGAAAAAGTTTTGGGTGGCGTGATGATTGTTACTTTTTTCGGGCCGAGTAAAAGTGATAAAGGCGCGGTTCGTCATCATAAATATCCTGATACATGCGCACATCCAGAAGTTCAAATCCGGCCTTTTCGGCGGTCTTGCAGGAAGAAACATTTTCGTCCAAAACGGTGGCGATTATTTCATCTTCACCATAGTGATCGAAAAAGAAATCAAGATAAGCTTTTACGGCCTCTGTAGCGTATCCCTTACGTCTATATTCAGAACCAATGCCATATGTGATGCCTATCTTACCGGTGTCCTCATAAAAGGTATTACCCACAGTACCGATGACTTTTCCGTCATCTTTTAAGCATATAATCCAGCATATATAATCCACTCTCGGATTGTCCTGCACTGCCAAAGAGATGGCTTCATCAATCCATTCTCCTATCCATTCGGAGCAGTCCGAATCAAGCCCCAACTCGGAAAAACTTCCGTCGCGGGACATTTCTTCAAGTATTATTTCATCGCCATGCTGGATGGGGCGGAGGTTGAGGCGAGGGGTTTGAATATTCATTGTTCTTCTCCTTGTTTATAAGAAAAATAGGATCCCGTCGTAACGAGACCCTTACAAAAATGCACGCACTTTTAAATGATGCTAATATTTTAATACATGTATATTTTTTTGTCAAACGTCGGTATACCAACTTTTAATAATCGCATACATAAACTTATAACTGCTAATCAACAAGTCGTTACTCTTATAATAATCTTGATGTCTTTTCATTCTAATTTCGAATAATTCCAACAATTCATTTGCTCGTTTAGCCTGAATCTTATAGGTAGTAACTGTTTTATGAACATATAAAAGAGTTACAAATTCCATAATAAATCTTGATGACAATTTCTTTTTTCTTGAATCTTTGGATATTCCGTCAATCTTTGATATCTCTCGATTTATAAGGCTGGATGCCTTTGAATTTCCGGCATGTAAATCATAAATAAGACAATTATTATGAGCACAGGCGTTCCTTAAGCTTTTTACTGAACTAAGTAATTTGGGATCAACCGAGCCTTCAACAGAATTATAATAAAAGTCATATAATTTAATAAACTCTCCAAACGACAATATTTCAACTAAAACCCAAATTGGGCAATCATAGTTTTTGACTATTCTCTTTTCTTCTTCATCAAACTCAAATTCAAAATATTTATCAACTAAATCCGCTGTATAAGCAGAGGTCCTCTTTTTGGCTATCTCCTTTACAATAAAATCATTTTCTTTCAAAAAATCATCGACAATAGAATATCCATCTAATCCATGATTTTCAATCTCTTTAAGCAATTGAATCTTTAAATCATGTTCAATATCAATACATATTTTCAATATTATTTCTCTTAAATGAAAATCAATACTAGATAAATCTTTTAAGTAAGCGAAATCAAGATTAATATATTTACCACGATTATCACCACACTCATATTTAGAAAAATTCTTTCGATAAGATGCAGTTCTAAGATAATTATTTACATTTAAAAAGTAGTCTTCTGCTTCCTGCTCAGACATCTTCTCAAATCTTATTCCTTTTTGCGTTTTAAGCTTTTCTACCAAATCATGAGCAGAAAGCATGGGTTTTTTATTTCTGTTCATAAAGTTAATTTCCTTTAATACATTATATTATTTCACTATTTGCTATCTAACAAAAATAAAAATTCCCCCACTGATATCATCCTAAACAACTTGAAATATCAACAGGGGTCAAACATTTTTTTATTTATTTCAAACTCTTATTTCATATCTTTTCCTTTAAATAGCAATCATTTTCCTTAAATTCCATGTTGAAAATTCATTATTTGTCTCTAGATTTTATCCTCATATAAAACATACCATACACCATCAATTATTTCAAGAACTAATGTTCTCTTTATAACATCGTTCAGTTTGAATAGTTATAGCTTATTGACACATAATTAACCAAATTATATACTATCAATTGATAGTGTCGTTTTGTGGAGATAGTAAATAGTCATGAGAAAGAGCAAATTAATCAGAAAAGTTCACATGGATTGTCCGCTATGCGACAAGAAACACGAAGTAGAAGAAAGAAAACGCATTGCAACAATTACTATAAAAGGTGAAAAAGTAACCTATGAAGAAAGGTTTTATTTTTGCGCAAATGCGGATGAAGAGGAAAATGAATTTGAAATCGGCTCTATGGCAAACGATAATCTTCTTAATGCCCGTAATGCATATAGAGTTAAACAAGGGCTGCTCACTTCTGACGAGATTGTTGCCATAAGAGAGAGCTATGGTTTATCCCAAGTTGATTTAGCTAGATTGCTCGGTTGGGGCGAAGCTACGATTTCTAGATACGAAAGCAAAGCCATTCAAGATGACTCATATGATATTATGCTGCGTTTAATCAAAGATAATCCACTCCAAACATTAGAGTTCCTTAAGAGAAATGCTGATAAGTTTTCGGCTCATAAAAGATATGAAATAAGATCTAAAATCGTAGAAAAGCTTGACTCATACGGAAAAGAATATTTGACGCGGCAAACACTTGAAGGCGAATATGCATGTTTTGACGAGCCGTCCGATTCAAACGGTTATACCGTTCTAAACATTGATAAACTCGAGGCTGCTATATCTTACATGAGCGAGAAAATTTTGAATCTTTATAAGGTTAAGTTAATGAAGATGCTCTGGTATGCGGACGCGCTATCTTTTAAGGAGAATGGGCGGGCTATTACCGGACTGGTATATCTTCATAAAGCAATGGGAGCCCTTCCGATTGGACACCATAGCCTTTTGAACCTTGAAAACCTGAATGTTCAGGATGAAGAAAGCATTAATTACGATTCCATGTTCCATATTTACCCTACTGAAGGTATGGATTATAGCATCCTGGACGATAAAGAAAAAAAGATACTGGATACCGTGATAAAGAAGTTTAAGAATTATAAGGCTCAAGAGATTGTAGACTATATGCATAAAGAAAAAGCTTATAGCAAAACAAAGGCTGGTGAGATAATTTCGTTTTCGTTGGCGAAAGAAATAAGGGATTTCTAGAAATAATCCCCAAGTGTAAAACACTCGGGGATTATTTTTTTCTTTGCAAGTGGTGTGATTTCCTTACCTATAATATTTTTACCTCTTTTTGATTATTAATGAGTTCTATACTCATCTAATATAACCGCAGCTTTTTCATCACCATAATATATTAGGTTACAGATGTATTTGCACTTGTGTATTTTTTATGAAAAGAAAAAAGCAACATAAAATATGCTGCTTTTTCTTAATAATATAGTTATATGTCTTCTAAGCTATTTCCTCGTTAACTCCAAATCTCATCTTTCATATTTTTTCCCACCTTTCAGTAAAAACAATTAATGATTATCTATCATATCACAATTCTAAATAAATTAAAAGTTTTTTTATTTGCCTATTTTTATTTTTTTTCAATCTCTTCCTTCTTCTTAAATTTTACCATAAATCCAGCTCCAGGTATACACCAATCATTAAATTTTACACTCATAAAACTCTTACTTTTATACGAAACCGAAAAACCATGATTATCATCTTGTTTATAATAAAATGCTGTGAATGCTGTACCTGTTAATATCCAATCATTATCATCCACATTTATATCTATTTCCGTTTTCATACTAGGTCTCATCAAACGATATATAATTTCATCATCTTCAAATATATCATCATATTCATATTCTAATATTACTTTATGTTCACAACACTTTTGCAACTTCCTTTCAAAAGTTATCTCATGTGTATAAATCTTGTTACTGGACAAATCTTGCTTTTCAACCGTAAATAGTCTTCCATCCTTTGTCTCATCGATTAGATTTGTTTTATTAACTATAAACTTTGTAATTTTTACAAGTTTCTTTATCTCATCTTCTGACTTATTGCTATCATCAATTCGTAAAGATAATTTAAACCTTACTTGGTTTTCTTTTTCATATTTGTTTATAAGGGTATACTGTTGTCTGATTATCTTATGAGTTACCCCGTTTTTTTCATCTGGCTTAATGGTATATATTGTATAATAATCTTTATAGTATATCTCATCTAGCAAATCAACTAAATTATTATTAAGATTATATAAACTACTATTGATATCTTCTTTTGAAATATTTCCCAACTTTGCAGCAGTTAATAAATTTATATCTTTTAACCTGTTATCTGAGTAAGCATCTAACGGATAATCAGCAGATAAAACATCATCAATCGATGCTTTAGCATACTTCTTTATTGTACTGATTTCTATCAAAAACGAAACTATCGCAGCAGAAACCAATGTTGTTCCTAATGCTTTAAAAATATCATTCAAAAGTAATGCATACAATATAACATTATTTTCATCATCATATATATTATTTTGAAAATGTAATCCTAAAAAATAAAATAAAGCACCCATAAAAAAAATTATCAAACACATTAATTGGGTACTCACTTTAAACTCTATATTCTTTTTATTTCCTGTTGCTTTATTTGTTCCCACAATTTTGCCCCCCTAATATTGTTCATATATAATATACCTTGAATATAGGATAAAATCAAGACAATACTATGACAATTCAAGAGAATAATATTGTATTCATTACTCTCAAAAAAACACAGGCGCGTCAGCGCCTGTGTTTCAACTTCGTTTGGCAATTCAATATCTAATTTCAAACCGCAATATCTATTTCCTTATTTAGAGATCTGTCCCCCTGGTCCTAATCGAACCGGAAGAACCGTCCCTCTGGTTCATTTTGCTAAAGCGAGATGTGTCCCCAAGTGGTAAAAAAGGCCAAAATAGAACCGTCCCCAAATGGCTATTCTGCGATGTGGCCTTTGGCCTTGATGACGTCAATGACGGAGTCAACATACTTCTCGCAAAGCTCGTCGGATTCAGCTTCGACCATGACGCGGATCTTGGGCTCTGTGCCGGATTCGCGGACTAAGATGCGGCCGGCGTCACCGAGAGCGTCTGCGGCTGCTTTTACGGCTGCCTGAACATCAGGATCGTTCTGTGCGTCGGGTTTGCTCTTAACGCGAACATTCTTTAAGCACTGAGGATACATTTTCATCTCTTCTGCAAGCATTGAGAGAGGCATCTTCTTGTCGAGCATGGTCATCATAACCATGAGGGATGTAAGGATACCGTCGCCTGTGGTTGCGTATTTGCCGAAGATGATGTGGCCGGACTGCTCGCCACCGATTACGAAACGGTTTGCCATCATGTTTTCAGCAACGTACTTATCACCTACTGCTGTCTTTTCGGTACGAATATCGATAGCTTCAAGAGCCTTGTAAAGACCCATGTTGCTCATTAC
>JAFYHV010000019.1 GCA_017538995.1 Lachnospiraceae bacterium
CCCAATCAGAACTTTGGAAATGTTGTCATCGTTTACAAGTACCTTTACCAAACCGCTTTCATCCGCGAAGTAAAGCCCGTTGTTGCTCATGCCGATTACATCGGGCGCGTCGGAATCGATGTTGAAGTTTCCGACCGAGATCATGGATGTCTGCTCACCGGTTAATGTGTCCTTAATAAATATATAGCAGACACTGACGGTATCTTCAAGTTTAATTGGATTTCCGGAGTAATGATTTCTGTCGCCGTAGGATATTTCATACCCTGTAGCCGGCGTAATCACTACATCCGAGACAAACCAGTCGTTGTCGCCTTTTTTGCCGCTTATTTTATATGCGTTAGCGGGCACGGGAAGGTATGAAACCGTAAATTCTGTGGTAGCCACGCAGGCTATATAGTCATCGTTTTCCGGTAAAACTGCTTTTAAGGTGTACTCGCCCACCTCTGTGGGAAAGCCTGCACGATATGAAGAATCGGGTTTGTTTGTGTGTTTGTAATAATAGGTTACTTTTGATGTTTCATTGGTGTTGGAAGTAACTACGGGCGTAGAAGCCTTGCCGCCGTAGATATACCCTTTCATTGATACCGTGGCCGAGCCGATTTTTTTATCAGGTTTCACTATCTCAAATTCTACTGATGATTCTGTTGGAAGTGAATAATTCGAATTGGATAATGCCTTTGCTCTTGCGGTATACCGTCCGATCTCCTTTCCAGCTCCGGTAACTGTTACCGTACAGGTGTCTCCTTCACAGATTCCCGTTAATTTAGCAGCGGGACAATGTTCTTCATAGTCGTAAACGAATTTGGTATCTGTCCAGATAAGTCCTACTGTTTTAGGGGTAATCGTGAATTCCTGTTTAAAACTGCCTGAAAGCACATAGTTGGAATTCGAAAGACCTGTTGCAGTTGCGTAGTATTTTCCTGCATCGGTTGCTTCCCCCGATACGCTGACCGTACAGATATCACCCTTTAAAATATCTGCAGCGGTCGCTTCCAGGCAGTGGGGTTTGGCGTCGTATGTAAATACTTCTTCCGACCAGAGAATACCGGTTGCTCTCGGAGATATTTGCGCGCTAACACTCTGTGGAGCAATGTCTTTCCAGCCGTCTTCGCCTTCTACTTTGTACCATACGGTGTATGTGCCGGCATCTTTTCCCGTCGGAACCGATAATGAATACTCGCCGTCTTTTGTGAGGCTGTAAAGCATTGTACCGTGCTCAACTTCGCCGTATGAAACAAGTTTCTGATTTATATTACTGTACGTCGGTGTCAAAGCTTTGGGGGCTTCTTTTATGACCGGTACAGGTTTTTCCTCTATCTTAAAAGATGTGGATGATTCCTCGGGAATCATGTAGTTTTTGTTTGAAAGTTCAGTAACATATGCGGTATATGTTCCTATTTCGGTTCCTGATCCTTCAACAGTTGCATTACATGAATCCCCTTCAATGATATTTGACACTGTTACTGACGGACTGTGGCTTTGCCCGTCATACTTAAAAATCGTATCACTCCATGTAAGTGCAACTGTTTTTGGAGAGATATCTGCCTCTGTGCTCAAAGGCCCGATATCGCTTCTTCCTTCCGTGCCGCTAACCATATACCATACTGTATAATTCCCCGCGTTTTTGGCCGTCGGAATTGCAGGTGTAAAATCACCCTCCGGATCAAGACTGTATATATAAAATCCCCCATATGCTTCACCTGCGGTTAAAAGTTCCTGTTCCTCACCATTGTAGGTAAGAAGATTTCCCACAGGATGACTGACTATTTTAGAATCGGGACGGATTGTAAATGTTGCGCTGGCGGATGCTCTGGAATAGCCTTTTTTTATGAGCTGTCCGTCACTGTCGAATTCAGGTGTTCCAACCTGGTCGAGACTTACTTCCACAATGTAATCGCCTGCCGTATAAGGAGGCTGGTCTCCTAAGGAAACCTTATTATCTCCGTTTACCGAGAAAAATTCTATTTTATAATCTCTTAAATCTTCAGGTCTGTTGGTCTCTATGTTAAGCTCTGGAAGTCTGGGCCATTCTTCCTCTTCAAAACCTTCTACAAAACCGTCGTTTTCTACTGTAACGCTGAGGTCGGTTTTTTGGTTTGCTGTTTCAGGGTAGAGTTCTACGTGACCTCCGTGCCATGTAACGTATGAAAGAGACACAAATTCGTTATAAGTCGGATAATACGGATTTCTTGCCCGGCCAAACCATGATTTGGAAACTCCATTAGAAGTTGAATTATGTGACCATCCTATTAAATCACCGTAATCTCCGTTAGGTCCAAGTTGAAGTCCGGATAAATCTGTTTGATCACATCTAATGGTTTTATCGATGGCATCATAATAATAATTCACAGTTGCAACTGAATAAGATGAACCGTAATAATAGAAATGTGCTCTTACTGCGGGATATGCATCAAGATATACTTCCCACTTATACTTACCGTCAACAATGCCTTTATATTCAGCGCTTTTTGTTAAATAAAGATATGAGCCGTATTTATCATTTGCGAGGTCCGGAAGTGTAAAATTACTTGAACCGTTCTTGCTTTCCAGAGTCTGATATCCATTGTTAACACGCTCTTCATCATGAATCCTGCATTTTACATCATATATATAACTGTCATTATCAGGTGAAATGGATCCGTCTTCGTATTTATAATTCGAATAAAACATGGAACCTGCGGTCAAAAATTGATCGGGCTTAAATGAGGTTGTATCCTGATAAAAATCAATATCATCATCAAGATAAAAAATAACTCTAATAATTTCCCCTCCGTCGGCCTGCGTGGAGATTGGAGTTAACAGAATACCTGCTACCATAAATAAGCTTAATGCAAATGCCGTTATTCGTTTGAAAAGGATGAGGCTTTCTTTAAATGTCTTCTTCATACGCTTTCCTCTCGGATAAAATAATACTTTCGGCAAATATCTGCTTATCTGCCTTCTATGGTGCATTCAGGTCATTATAGTAGTAAAAAC
>JAFYHV010000117.1 GCA_017538995.1 Lachnospiraceae bacterium
CTGCGAAAAATACAAACTTCCCAGAATGTTCTTTGTAACCGATATGGATATCGACAATGCTTCTTACAGACAGGTTGTTGAAGATTTAACAGCTCTTTACGGAAAGAAGATTGCTCCTTTCCATCTTCCTATCAGAGAGAATGAAAAGTTCACAGGTTACGTTAATGTAATCACAGAGCAGGCTTACAAGTGGGAAGGCAAGGAAGTTAAGGAATGTGATATTCCCGAAGCTAATAAGGAATATCTTGAAAGCTACAGAGAAACTCTTATGGAATCCGTAGCTGAAACAAGCGAAGACCTTATGGAAAGATATTTCGGCGGTGAAACATTTACCGAAAACGAAATCCGTCAGGCTTTAAGAGTTTCCGTTAACGACTGCAGCATCGTTCCTATTTCAATGGGTTCCAATATCCTTTGCCAGGGTATCTATACATTAATGGATGATATCGTAAAATATCTTCCCGGTCCCGATTCAAGAACTGTAGCAGGTATTGACTTAAAGACAAACGAAGTATTTGAAGCCAACTACGATTTCTCCAAGGCTAAATCAGCTTACATCTTTAAGACCATCGTGGATCCTTTCATCGGTAAGTACTCACTTATCAAGGTTATGTCTGGTGTTCTTAAGACAGATGACTTAATGTACAACGACGAGAAGCAGGTTGAAGAGAAGATCGGTAAGATTTATCTACTTCAGGGTAACAAACCCATCGAAGTTCCCGAACTTCACGCAGGTGATATCGGTGCTCTTGCAAAGATTACAGCTGCAAGAACAGGAAATACACTTTCCACAAAGGCTCATATCATAAGATTCGGCAAAGCCGATCTTCCCAAGCCTTATACATACAAGAGATATCACGCAGTTAATAAAGCCGATGTTGATAAGATTGCTCAGTCACTTCAGAAGATTATGCATGAAGATCAGACAATCAAGGCAGTTAACGATTCCGAGAACAAGCAGATGCTTATCTACGGTATGGGTGATTTACATATCGATGTTATTCAGTCCAGACTTGAGAACGAATACAAAGTTAAGATTGATTTAACAAAGCCGAAGGTAGCTTTCAGAGAAACAATTAAGAAGAATTCCGACGTTGAATACAAATATAAGAAACAGTCCGGCGGTCACGGTCAGTACGGTCATGTAAAGATGCGTTTCTGCTCATCGGGCGATCTTGAGACTCCTTACGTATTCGAAGAAGAAGTTGTAGGTGGCGCAGTTCCGAAGAACTACTTCCCTGCAGTAGAAAAAGGTTTACAGGAATCAGTTTTAAGAGGACCTCTTGCAGCATATCCCGTAGTTGGTGTTAAGGCTACTCTTTACGATGGTTCTTATCATCCAGTTGACTCTTCGGAAATGGCATTCAAGATGGCTACAATCCAGGCCTTCAAGAAAGGCTTCATGGAAGCAGGACCTATCCTTCTTGAGCCCATCGCTACACTTAAGGTTACAGTTCCCAATGACTTCACCGGTGATGTAATGGGTGACCTTAACAAGAGAAGAGGCCGTGTGCTCGGCATGAATC
Source organism: Lachnospiraceae bacterium (assembly GCA_017538995.1). GTDB lineage: Bacteria > Bacillota > Clostridia > Lachnospirales > Lachnospiraceae > UBA3766. The sequence goes on from JAFYHV010000117.1 coordinate 1,527, forward strand.
CTGCAGGAAACGGAAAGACTGTTGTTGAAGCAGATATCCCTATGATGAGCTTATTCGGATACTGTACAGACCTTCGTTCCATGACAGGCGGACGTGGCGATTTCGAATATGAATTTGCACGTTACGAGCAGGCTCCTTCAGATATTCAGGAAGCTGAAGTTAAGGAAAGAGCTGATAAGGTTGCAGAAGGCAACGCAGAATAATGTCTGAAAAATTGTTTTAATATAAACAATACGAAAGGCCGAAGCTTATTGCTTCGGCTTTTTGATTGACTTTTATACGTAAAATTACTAAAATTATTTAAGTTACGAATTTATTAAACGGAGAATTATTATGAACAGACCTTACAATCATCATGAAGTTGAGCCTAAATGGCAGAAATACTGGGAGGAGAATGAGACATTTAAGACCGATGTCTGGGATTTTTCAAAGCCTAAGTTTTATGCACTGGACATGTTCCCTTATCCCTCAGGTGTAGGCCTTCATGCAGGTCATCCGGAAGGATATACAGCTACAGATATTTCTTCTAGAATGAAGAGAATGCAGGGATACAATGTTCTTCATCCCATGGGATACGATTCATTCGGCCTTCCCGCAGAGCAGTATGCCGTTACAACCGGTAACAATCCCAACGGATTTACTCAGGAAAATATAAAGACTTTCTCAAAGCAGTTAAAAGAACTCGGCTTTGATTATGACTGGTCCAAGATGATTGCAACAAGCGATCCTTCATACTATAAGTGGACTCAGTGGATTTTCAAGAAACTCTATGAAAAAGGCTATGCAAAGCTTATTGATATGCCTGTTAACTGGTGCGAAGAACTCGGTACGGTTCTTTCAAACGACGAAGTTATCGATGGTAAATCAGAGCGTGGCGGATATCCCGTTGTAAGAAAGAACATGAAGCAGTGGGTTATCGATCAGGTTGCATTTGCTGATGAACTTCTTGACGGACTTAATGAAATCGACTGGCCTGAATCAACAAAGGATATGCAGCGTCACTGGATCGGACGTTCCGAAGGTGTGGAAGTAAAATTCCAGATTGTAGGCGGCGGTGAATTCTCAATTTATACAACATGTATCGAAACTATTTACGGTATTACTTTTATGGTTCTTGCTCCCGACGGACAGATCGTAAAAGATTTGATGCCCAGAATTCAGAATAAAGAAGAGGTTCAGGCTTATATCGATGAAACATTAAAGAAGAACGATATGGACAGAACCGAACTTAACAAGACCAAATCCGGTTGTGAACTTAAGGGTGTAACATGCATCAATCCCGTTAACGGCAAAGAAGTCCGTATGTTTATCGGTGATTTCGTACTTGCAAACTACGGTACAGGTGCAGTTATGGCCGTACCTTCACACGATCAGAGAGACTTTGAATATGCAATCGCTCACAATATCGATATGATTCAGGTTATCGACGGAAGAGATGTAAGCGAATGTGCATTTGAAAAATACGATTATCTCGGAAAAGGCTGCAAGCTTATCAATTCTGAAGAATTCACAGGTCTTGTAGTTGAAGATGCAAAAGAAGCAATTACCCAAAAGCTTGAAAAGATGGGTGTTGCAAAGAGAACTGTTAATTATCACTTCCGTGAGTGGATTTTCGCGCGTCAGCGTTACTGGGGCGAGCCTGTTCCCGTATGGTATGATGAAGACGGTAACATTCATGTGCTTGATGATGAGGAGCTTCCTTTAGTACTTCCCGTACTTGACGATTACAAGGGAAAGAACGGTCAGGCACCTCTTGAAAATGCTACAGAGTGGAAAGTATATGAGAAAAACGGAGTTAAGGGTAAGAGAGAAACATCTACTATGCCCGGTTCTGCCGGTTCTTCATGGTATTACATGAGATATATCGATCCTCAGAACGATAAGGCTATCGCAGATCCCGAACTCTTAAAGCACTGGCTTCCCGTAGACCTTTATATCGGCGGTCCTGAGCATGCCGTAGGACACCTTATGTATTCAAGAATCTGGAACCGCTTCCTTTACAACGAAGGCATTTCGCCTGTTAAGGAGCCTTTCAAAAAGCTTGTACATCAGGGTATGATTTTAGGAGAGAACGGCATCAAGATGGGTAAGAGATTCCCTGAATTTGTTGTTAATCCCTCAGATATTGTAAGAGATTACGGTGCAGATACATTAAGACTCTATGAAATGTTTATGGGACCTCTTGAGGTTTCTAAGCCCTGGAGTTCTTCAGGTGTAGAAGGCGCAAGAAAATACCTTAACAGAGTATGGAACTACTTTACAAACGAAGAGAATATCACTGATAATGTAGATGACAGACTTACAAAGGTTTATAACCAGACTGTAAAGAAAGTTACATCAGACTTTGAGTCACTTGGTTTCAACACAGCCATCGCACAGATGATGATCTTTATGAACGAAGCTGTTAAAGGAACATGTCCTAAGGAATATGCTGAAGGCTTTATTAAGATGCTTTCATGTATCTGCCCTCATATCGGCGAAGAAATCTGGTCAGAATTAGGCCATGATTCAACAATCGCATATGAGAAATGGCCTGTATTCGATGAGGCAGCTCTTAATGAAGATACAATTGAAATCGGTGTTCAGGTTAACGGTAAGGTAAAGGGTGTTGTAGAACTTCTTAAGAATGAAGAGAAGGATGCTGCACTTGCAAAGGCTAAAGCTGTTGATGGCGTAGCTAAGGCTATCGAGGGGAAGACAGTCGTTAAGGAAATTTACGTTCCTGCTAAAATTGTTAACATTGTGGTAAAATAATTAGCATAAACTATTAATGAGGAGGGTTACTTATGCTTTATGAATTAATTCCTATTTTACTTGGTATTATTGTTGTTATTCTCGGTATTATCATGGCGATTTTACCCAGAATTTCAACCAGAAAAGACAGAAGAGACGATCCTAAAGCTGTTGCAAAGACAAGATTCAGCGGCTTTATAATGATTGTTCTCGGAATATTACTTGTTATAATGAGATTTATACTTTTTATGCGGTAACAACAAAAATTAAAACCGCCCGTACTCAAAAGAGTCGGGCGGTTTTTTTCTTTTTATGTATTATTATCAGGTACAGAAATCTTCCCAGACTTCCCATTCGGGTTCTGCAGTTTCATCTTCCCAGACAGTAATCATTTCATCTTCAGATATTCCCAGTTCTTCAAGCCTTTGTGAGATAAGTTCGTTTATACCGTCGCCGTCTGTTACGATTAAACCTGCTTTTTCATAAATTTTTTCGTATTTTTCTTCGGGGAAATAAACATTTCCGTAATCGTCATTGAATAAATATGCATGATGTCTGTAATATTCGTCCTCTAATTCTTTGTTATCATACATATCCATAGTGTATTCCATGAAGCCAAATGCATATTTATTGATTTTGCCGTAATCCAGATCCGTAGGATAATCAGCAGGAAGATCAATATCGGAAGGGATGGAGTAGTAATTAATTATGGGTTCTGCAATCGAAAGTTCGGAAGAACAGTCATAAATAAATTCATGTTCGCCGTATTTGTTCACGCGTTCATATGAATCGTACCCTCTGTTTGCACCGGAGCTTCCGTAAGTGTGGAAAATACCGTATTTATTCATTTCACCCATAGAACGGTAATATGTATTGTAATGGTCCTGGAATGATAATCCCCAGTCAAAAGCGACGATCGTAAAATAATCATTCATCTCATCGTATCCGTTTTGGTTATTTGATATTAAACGAAGACAAAGTTCGGGAAAACCGTCGTTACCGCAGTCGATTATTGCATAATCAACTTCCATTATCTTCATCGTGTCATCACCCCAGGATTCCTGAAGATACGAATTAAAGCCATCAATTATTTCACTATATTCATATTGTACATCATCCTCAAAATAATCCGGATAAAGATCTATGTAAGCTTTATCCTTGCCTTCCAGAAAACTCATATATATATCCAGAGGATCTCTGTCGTCAATAACGGTTATATCGTCAGGATTATAAGGATCGGTATTGTCAGGATTTGTATTAATATCCGGATTGGTATTTGTTCCGGGATCTGTAATTATATCAGGATTATTAACGGGTGTGCTTTGTGAAATCTGTGCGACAGCCTCGTTTTCATCTTTTAGGGTCAAATCCGTATTAACGGTTCCCATAAAGTCACAGCCTGTTAAAGTAAATGTTACAAGCATGGCGGATAAAGCGATGCTTATAGTTTTGTTAAATTTTTTCATATATCCACTTCCTTTAATGTAATTCGAATCAAATTTTCCCTTCGACACAATATTATAGCATATATTTATATATATTACATTTCAGAATTTTAATCTCTCTCTTGCGATATCAGTTAGTTTAATCTATAATATACAATGCTTGCCTATAGGTAAAATGTTAGTAACAGAAGGTGGATTAAATGAAAAATTATTCTGAAGAAAACAATCAGAGTTTTCAAAACCGTCCGATTTCTTTAAATCCCAGAAATAATCTTCTTGAAATAGAAGAGCATATGTACATTCTTGAAGATGTTGAAAAGCCCAATGTTTTCAGAAATATGTTCCCTTATTCTGAAGTTCCAAAGATTCCTTTCAATGACCGTATTGTGCCTCACAATATGCCCAAGGAAATCTGGATAACCGATACAACTTTCAGAGACGGACAGCAGTCAAGAGCTCCTTATTCGACTGAACAGATTGTAACCATCTATGATTATCTGCATAAACTCGGCGGACCCAACGGTATGATTCGTGCGAGCGAGTTCTTTTTGTACTCACAGAAAGACAGAGATGCAGTTGTTAAATGTATGGAAAGAGGATATGAATTCCCTGAAGTTACCAGTTGGATAAGAGCTAGTGAAAAAGATTTTAAACTCGTAAAAGAAATCGGTATGAAGGAAACAGGTATTCTTGTTTCGTGTTCCGATTACCATATATTCCTAAAACTTAAGATGACCAGAAAAGAAGCACTTGAGCATTATCTTAATATTATCAGACAGTGCCTCGACTGCGGTATTTCTCCGAGATGTCATCTTGAGGATATTACACGTTCCGATATTTACGGCTTCGTAGTTCCTTTTGCTATGGAACTTATGAAACTGATGGATGAATATAAGATACCCATCAAGATTCGTCTCTGTGATACCATGGGCTACGGTGTAAACTTCCCCGGTGCAGTTATTCCCCGAAGCGTTCAGGGTATCATTTATGCTTTGCATGTTAATGCGGGTGTTCCTCACGAATTACTCGAGTGGCACGGCCATAACGATTTCTATAAAGCTGTTGCAAACTCAACCACAGCATGGCTTTACGGATGTTCAGGTATCAACACTTCACTCTTTGGTATCGGAGAGCGTACAGGTAATACACCTCTTGAAGCTATGGTATTTGAATACGCTCAGCTTAAGGGTGATTTAAACGGTATGGATACAACCGTTATTACAGAGCTTGCTGAATACTATGAGAAGGAAATCGGATATCATATTCCTCCCATGACACCTTTCGTAGGAAAGAATTTCAACGTAACCCGTGCGGGTATTCATGCAGACGGACTTTTAAAGAACGAAGAGATTTACTCAATATTTGATACAGATAAATTCCTTAACAGACCTGTTATGTGTGCAATTTCCAATACATCAGGCCTTGCAGGTATTGCTCACTGGATGAATCATCATTATCACTTAAAAGGTGATTCACAGCTTGATAAGAAGGATGAGCTTGTTATCAAATTAAAAGAGTGGGTTGACAAGCAGTACGATGAAGGTCGTGTTACAGTACTTACAGACAATGAGCTTGAAAACCAGATCAATGTTATCTGCGAAGAATACGGCATGCCGTTATTTATATAAATGAGGTGCTTATGGAAAAGATTAAAATGACTACTCCGCTCGTTGAAATGGACGGAGATGAAATGACCAGAATTCTCTGGAAGATGATAAAAGATGATTTACTTCTTCCTTATATCGATTTAAAGACCGAGTATTATGATTTGGGACTCGTTAAAAGAAACGAAACCAACGATCAGGTTACAATCGATTCTGCAAATGCAACAAAGAAGTATGGTGTAGCTGTTAAATGTGCCACCATTACTCCCAATGCTGCAAGAGTGGAAGAGTATAACTTAAAAGAAATGTGGAAATCTCCCAACGGTACAATCAGAGCCATGCTTGACGGTACTGTTTTCAGAGCTCCCATTATCGTAAAAGGTATTGAACCCTGTGTTAAAAACTGGGAAAAGCCTATTACACTTGCACGTCATGCTTACGGTGATGTTTATAAGAACACAGAAATGAAAATCCCCGGACCCGGAAAGGCAGAACTTGTATTTACCGATGAAAACGGTAATGAAACAAGAGCAACCATCCAGGAATTCAAAGGACCCGGAATCATCCAGGGTATCCACAATATCGACAAATCCATCGAATCTTTTGCAAGAGCATGCTTTAACTATGCTCTTGATACAAAGCAGGAATTATGGTTTGCGACAAAGGATACCATTTCCAAAAAGTACGATCATAATTTCAAAGATATTTTCCAGGAAATCTTTGATAACGAGTACAAAGAGAAATTTGAAGCTGCAGGAATTACATACTTCTACACGCTCATTGATGATGCCGTAGCACGTGTAATGAAATCCAAAGGCGGCTTTATCTGGGCCTGCAAGAATTATGACGGTGATGTAATGAGTGATATGGTTTCGAGTGCGTTCGGCTCACTTGCCATGATGACTTCTGTACTTGTATCTCCCGACGGAGTATATGAATACGAAGCAGCACACGGAACTGTTCAGAGACATTATTACAAGCATCTTAAAGGTGAAGAAACAAGCACAAACTCTGTAGCAACCATTTTTGCATGGACAGGTGCTTTAAGAAAAAGAGGCGAACTTGACGGAAACGCTGATCTTGTGTCTTTCGCAGATATGCTTGAGAAAGCTACAATTAAGACCATTGAGTCCGGAAAGATGACCAAGGACCTTGCTTTAATTACTTCACTTACAGATGTTACTGTTCTTAATTCAGAAAACTTCATTAAGGAAATCAAGAAAACACTCGATGAACTTATGAAATAATTTTGTAACGTAAAATTTACGGCCTGGAGATTTTATTCTTCAGGCCTTTTTTGTTAAAAAGGAGTTAATTATGGAAAATTATATTAAAGGTAATAAAGAAGCCTGGGAAGAGGCTTTTGATCAGAGAGATGCTTCATGGGGAGCGGATATTGTTGAGAGAATAAGCAATGAAGATTATCCGTTCTTTAATGAAGATACTAAAGAAGTATTAAAAACTATAGATACCGAAGGAAAAGTAATCGGTCAGTTCTGTTGTAATAACGGACGTGAACTTATGTCTTTGGTTAAATGCGGTAAAGCAAAGAAAGGCATCGGTTTTGATATTGCCGAGAATCAGGTTGCATTTGCAAATGAAAAAGCTAAAGAACTTAATTTACCCTGCGAATTTGTAGCTGTAAATATCTATGATATCGATGATACTTATAAGGATATGTTTGATATTGTAATCATAACTATCGGGGCACTTTGCTGGTTTGACGATCTTGATAAATTCTTTGCAATTATCGGAAAAACAATGAAGAAAGATGCAGTTATTGTAATTAACGAACAGCATCCATGTACCAATATGCTTGCCTCTGAAGGAGATGAGGGATACAATGAGGATCATAAAAAAGACTGCCTGTTCAATTATTTCGGACATGAATGGAAGGGCAACGGAGGAATGTATTACATGACTCAGAAATGCTATGAATCCAAGACATTTACCGATTATTCACATCCGATGTCACAGATTATTACAGGAATGTGTAATAACGGAATCGTAATTACAGGTCTTAAAGAATTTGATTACGATATAGGTGCGGGATTCAGCGCCGTAGATAACACCGGATATCCGCTTTCGATGATTTTACTCGGAAAAAAGGAATAAGTTTATAAAAATATTAATCCTAAAAGAATTGAGATTTTATTAAAAAAGCCATCTTTTACAGATGGCTTTTTATGTATTCAGATTTTCCCATTCTTCATATAAAACAGAAAGTATTTCATTAATATCAGACTGTTCTGAACAGAGTTTGTTTAATTTGGCGGAATTTGTGGCTGTTTCGGGTTTGCTCATTTCTTCATCTATTTCTGATAATTTGTTTTCCAGTTTTTCAATCTGTTCTTCAATAGATTTTATTTTGTTTTCGAGTTTACGTTTTTCACTTTGAGCCTGTTTTTGTTCTTTCCAGTCAAGTTTGCCTGCAGAATCCGCAGAAGATTCAATAACTGTATTTGCTGTTTTACTGTTTGTATCAAACAGTATAGTATCTGATTCAAATTCCTCACGCTTTTCGAGGTAATAATCATAGTTGCCGAGATAGTTTAAGAGTTTTCCGTTATTAAGCGAGAGAATTCTGTCGGCAGTCTTGTTCATAAAATATCTGTCATGCGATACATATAGACATGTACCTTCATAATTGTTGATTGCATCTTCAAGAATTGCTTTTGAAGTCATATCCAGATGGTTTGTAGGCTCATCGAGGATTAAGAAGTTTGCTTTTGAAAGCATAATCTTTGCCAAAACGACTCTGCATTTTTCGCCACCGCTTAATACTCCAATCTTTTTGAATACATCATCATCGCTGAAAAGAAATGCTCCGAGAGTGTTTCTTATTTCAGTCTGAGTCATATTGGGATAGGAGTCCGATATCTCGTCAAACAATGTCTTGTTATCGTCGATAACGGTGGACTGTTGGTCAAAATAGCCAATGCTTACATTGCTTCCGAATCTGATATCAGCCTTTGTATCTGAAGCAAGTAAATCATTTATTATCTTAAGAATGGTTGTTTTACCGGAACCGTTAGGACCGATAATTGCAACATGCTCGCCTTTTTTGATTTCAAAATCAATATTTGAAAAGAGATTTCTTTCTCCGAATGATTTTGATATTCCTTTTACGCTTAAAACATCCTTACCGCTTTCTATATCCGGAGTAAGGAAGAGTTTCATTTCGTTATCGGAATTAACAGGTTTATCGAGAACTTCAATTTTATCAAGAAGTCTCTGCCTGGAATCGGCTCTTTTAACACTTTTTTCTCTGTTAAAGGATCTTAATTTCCTGATAACTTCCATCTGTCTCTTGATTTCACGCTGTTGATTTTCGTATGCGGCAGTGAGAGAGTCAATGTACTGTTCTTTTTTGGCACAGAAATCGTCATAATTACCGTCAAAGCAGATTAAGGATGATGAGAAGATTTCAGCAACCTTATTGGCGATCTTATTGATGAAATATCTGTCATGGGATACAAAAAGCACTGCGCTTGATACCTGACTAATGTAATTTTCAAGCCATTCAACAGATTTAATATCCAGATAGTTGGTAGGCTCGTCTAAAAGAATCAGATCGGGTTTCTGTAAAAGAATCTTACC
>JAFYHV010000118.1 GCA_017538995.1 Lachnospiraceae bacterium
CCGTAGCCGTCCGATACACGGTTGGGAATTATATAATCGCAGTCAAGTCCGAAGAGTTTAAGCCCCTTCATAAGAATTACGCTCGCACATACACCGTCCGCATCGTAATCTCCGACTATCAGAGTCTTTAAATTTTTCTCTTTTGCTTCTTTTATCTTTGCTACTGCTTTTTCAATGTTAGGAAGGCCTTTGTATGAAAAACTCTTTGAAATATCCGATGAAAGAAATCTTTTCATATCTTCCACATCGGTTAACCCTCTGTTAACCATTATTCTTACCGCAACAGGGTCGATATTCAGTTCTTTTGAAAGTCCCGCATAGTCGGCACTTTTTCTTAAAAGAATCCAGTTTTTCATAAAAGCGTTTCCCAAAAAAGTCTGTGTAGAAAAAGAAGCCTCGCGTTAGCAAGGCTTGATTTTTTAAGGTAATTCGTCTTCGTCGTCGTTGTCTTTCGGTACAAATACTTTTCTTAAGAATACCCACAACGTTCCGGCTAAGCATACGGATGAGTAAGTACCGCAGAGGATACCGATCATCAGAGGAAGTGCAAATTCCTTGATAGACGTAACGCCTAATATGTACAGAAGAAGTACCATAACGAATGTGGTTAACGAAGTAAAGATACTTCTTGAAAGGGTGGATGTAATCGCACCGTTTACGATTCCCTTTACGTCAAGCACAGTGTCAGGATTGACTTCTTCGCCTTTTCTCTTTTTCTTTCTTCTTGAACCCATGGATTCAATTCGAAGTTTCTCTTCTTTTAATTCTTCTCTTACTCTGTCGAAGATAACGATGGTCGCGTTGATTGAATAACCGACTATCGTCAGCATGCAAGCAATAAATGTTGAGCCTACGCTGATACGTGCAACCGCATAGAATGCAAGCACGATAAGTACGTCATGCACGAGGCAGGCAATACTTGATAAACCGAATCTGAAATCTGAGAATCTTACCCAGATATAAATAAGCATTAAGATTACGGCGATTGATACGGCAATGATTGATTCCTTTTTCATTTCGCCGGAAATCGTAGCAGAAATGGTCTCTGATTCAAGTGAACCTTCTACCGCATTGAATTCGTTTACAAGAAGTGAATCAAGTTCATCTCTTTCTGCATCTTCAAGGCCTCTGGTCTTGATAATGATTTCGTTTCCGCCTTCAACCTTCTGTATCTGAACATTACCGTCACCGGTAATAGCTTCTACTCGGGGAGTGATGGTTGCATCGATTTCATCGATTGTAAGGTTTTCGCTTAATTCAACATTGGTGGATGTACCGCCTACGAACTCAAGCGAATAGTTCAAAGGACTTCCTTTTCTCACACCGTTGATTCCCATGAATGCGAAACCGGTTAAGATAAGAACGAGTGAAATAATTACGAATATATGTCCCTTGCTTAAGAAGTTGATGCTCTTTCTCTCTTTTGCAATACCGTAAAGTTTAAGGTTTGTAATGCCGAGTGCAATGAATCCCTGAAGGATAAGTCTGGTAATTACAAGCGCAGTAAACATTGAAAGTGCAATACCGATTGCAAGTGTCTGAGCGAAGCCCTTGATGGTACCTGAACCGAAGAACATAAGCACGAAGGCTGCAATAAGTGTTGTGATGTTACCGTCCAAGATAGCGCTTAAAGCCTTCTTGAAACCAACGCTTACCGAATCTTCAAGTGTTTTACCCTTGGCAAGCTCTTCTCTGATTCTCGCAAAGATGATTACGTTTGCGTCAACCGCCATACCGATTGAAAGGATGATACCTGCGATACCGGGAAGGGTAAGCGTAATGGCATCATGGAATACCGAGAGGATGCATACAATAAGTACAGTATAAAGTGCAAGCGCAAGTACGGATGCAAGACCGGGTATAAAGTATACGCCGATCATGATAATTGCTACTAAAGCAAGACCGATGGCAGCTGCCTTAATGGATGATGAAACAGCCGCTGAACCAAGCTGTGCACCTACGATATTTGATCTTAATTCTTCAAGTGAAAGTTTTAACGCACCGATACGAATCTTGGAAGCAAGTCTGTCTGCCTCTGTAAGGTCTGCCATACCGGTAATAACTGCTTCACCGTTTGTGATAATAACAGATACTCTGGGAACTGATATAAAGTTTCCGTCATAGTAAATCGCAATTGTTTCGCCCTTGGAATAAGCACTGGCTGTAGCATCTGCGAACTTCTGAGTACCTGAATCGTTTAAAGACAGCGCAACTACGTTTTCTTTGTTGCCTGTTGTCTGGTTGTCCTGAGTAGCTGCCTTTGCGCTCTTAACGTCTGTACCGTCAAGAATAATGGAGCCGTCTGCCTTAAGATCGTCAATACTTCTTAAAAGCATATATGAAACGCTTTCGCTTTCGAATTCGTTAAGGTCATAAGGAATAACATTTCCGTTTTCGTCTTTAAGAGCACCGCCTGTGGTGTCGTCGTATCTTACGGCCACATCATCGCTTATATAAATGTATTTGTTGAATTTCTCGTCTACATATACATAGTTTCCGTCTTCGGTGAGCTCATAAAAGTAGTTGTAATCACCGTTAGGACTGGTCTGTGATATGAAATAAAGTGAACCGGGTCTGCCAAGTTCTTCGAGGATTGCTGTAGCATCCGAAACACCGGGAATTTCGATGGTGATACGGTCGTTGTTACCGCCTTCCTGATATACCTGGGCTTCTGTTGAGTAAGTCTCTGCTTTGTTTCTTAACTTCTCAATAGTATCAGCCATATCTTCGGGTGTGGGATTATCTTCCCCGACTACCTGATATGTGATACTTAAACCACCCGCAAGGTCAAGACCCTGAGAAATGTTTTTATAACTTCCTGCTTTATCCGTTCCTATACCTGCAACTGCTACATAACCGAGTCCTCCGGTAATAGCAATTATGAGAAATAAAGCGATTATCTTTCCTATTCTGCCTTTCATTTCATAAAAACCTTTCTTTTATATGATAATTTCGCACAATAAATTATTATGCCATAAAAACGCCCGAAAGTAAATAGTTGCCTACTCTTTCGCGTCTTTTTCATTCGTCTCTTCCGGAAGGAATATTTTCACCGATAAAATCCTGTTTCTGGCCACCTTTAAAGCCAGCAATGTGGTGCCGTTTTCGAGCTTTACGGACTCTCCTTCCCTGGGCAGTCTGTCGAGGCAGTCAATCATTAGACCGCCGATTGTATCGTAATCTTCGCTTTCAAACTCCGTATCAAGCGCATCGTTTATGTCGTCAAGCTTTAAATTACCCTGAACAATATACTCTTTGTCGGATTTCTTTCTGATGTTTTCTTCTTCGTCGGAATCGTATTCGTCTCTTATTTCACCGACTATTTCCTCAAGTAAATCCTCAAGCGTAATCATGCCTTCCGCTTCGCCGTATTCGTTTAAAACAATTGCGATATTGTATGAAGACTGTCTCATCTGAGTCAAAAGATCCGAGGTCTTTTTGTTTTCGTAAGTATAGTACGGCTCTCTTAGAAAATCGTCTATCTTAAAACTTTCGGGATTTCTGACAAAGAGAAAATCCTTCATGTTAAGTATACCGATGATATGTTCCTTTGAATCCCTGTAAACAGGCAGACGCGTGTACATATTCTCCCTGAAAACATTCATGATCTCACGATATGACGCATTTACATTTACCATCACCATATCGATTCTCGGAATCATGATATCTCTCGCCTTAGAGTCTGAAAGGTCGAAAAGATTGATAATCATATCCTTCTCTTTTTCTTCGATTACACCGTCTTCATGCGAAGTATCAAGAATTGTACGAAGCTCACCCTCGGTAATGGACGGTGCTTCGTCTTTAGTATTTATTCTTAAAATCTTCATTAAGATGAAGGCTGTTTTATCAACCAAGAAAATAACGGGTGTAAATACAAAAAGATACACTCTGAAAACATATGAATAAACAAGCACTATTTTATCTGCTTTTATCTTTGCCCACTGCTTGGGAATTATTTCTCCGACCAAAAGAACAATAACGGTTAACAAACCTGTGGCAACAGATACAGCCCATGAATAACCGCTAAGAAGAGCAAGCGTCGTCGTTAATGCCGATGCCGCAATGTTTACAAGATTGTTTCCTATCAGTATTCCGCTTATAAGTTTGGAATAATTGTTAAGAATTTTAAGAGAAGCGGCAGCTCTTTTACTTCCCTCGTCCGCTAAACTTTTAAGTCTGATTTCATTTGCACAGTTAAAAGCGGTTTCGGCGGAAGAAAAAAATGCCGATAACAATAATAGAAGAACTAATATAAAGATTTTTAAAAATATGTCCACGATATCCTCACCCATTTTCTATGGATAATATTATATTTAAATTGCACTTCTTTAACAAGCGGAATTTATGTCCCAATATATCCATTTCGTGACCGGATTGACAATTTTTTATATAGTTTTAAAATATTGTTAGGGGAATATGTTATGTTAGAAACTGTACGTAAAATCATAAAACAATCTAACAGAATAGTGTTTCTTACCGGACTCGGCTC
>JAFYHV010000119.1 GCA_017538995.1 Lachnospiraceae bacterium
GCCGTAAAAGAAGTGATTGTAACTACAACCGAAATATATTCTCCGAAGTACCTTTCTCCGCCTGTTAAAACAAGCGTTACAATGACGAAAATCATCATAAGTGAAGATACAATCATATTAAACTTAAATATCGAAAACGCCCTTAGTCTGAACATTTTCCTAAGAGACTCAGGCGTTCTGTAAAAGCCGTACACAAGCATCGACGAATCACAGCTTGCAAACATCGCTCTCGACATAAATGCACCTGTGTTAAAAATACTGAGTATGAATATAAAAATGCCCGGATGTTTTGAGAATAAATATCTTAAAACAGATTCACTCATAACATCTTCGCACCTGGTAATTTCATAGTATAAAAGCAGGCTCATCAATGCTATTCCAAGCACGGTAACCGCCATCGGAATAATCTGGTTTTTCCAGAAAACGGCCGCATGTCTTTTAAAGAAAATTTCGTTAAGATATTTGTATCCTTTTGAACCGCGTTTGCTGCCCTCTGCCTCATTTATCGTAACTTCGAAGTTCTGACCCATCTCCTTTTTCTGCTGCTTCTTAATAAGTTCGCCTCTGACCTTGTCGGCATAAAGAGCGGTCTTGTAAAGTTCGAACGGAAACTTTTTCATAAGGAAAAGTCCCGGAGCAATAGCCACAACAGATAAAAGATAAATAAGCACAACCGGCAGATAAATTTTATAAAACAAAATCAGTCCGCCGCCTATACATCCAAAGAAAAATACAGCAGAAAAAATAAGTGAATTAACAATCAGATTTCCGTCTAATGTAACAGGAACGCCTTTTCTGTTTTTCTTTCTTCCGAGTGACTGTTTAAACGCGTAAATGCTCATCTCTGTTCCGAGCGGAGCTACTTTAAATCCTATGCCTGCAAGCGGTAAAAGAAGCGCTAAATACCACTTAACGCCTGCTAAAAGAGCCGCGGGAATACCGAATACCGTATATCCTAAAATTACGTTAAATGAATCATATAAAAACCTTGCTTTAACATATTCTTTCGCATCCATGCCCATGTGGAAAACCGCATATTCTCCCTCGGGCGTGTTCCTGAATATGTTGTAAATAAACATTAAACCTATGGATATAATGACAAATCCGTAGATAAAAGTCATCGGCTGATCAGGTCTTTCAAAAGCACTTACAAAGCCTGAAACAAAGAACAAAAGCACAAAGAGTCCGAGCTTTCCGAAAAATGCCTTTGAAACTTCCGAAATAACCGACATTACGGTTGCGAGAAACTTAATAATCCAGAGCCCGTAAATCTTTTCGGGAATGTATTTTCCGATAAAAGGAATATGCCTTATCGCATTCAGTATTTCGTTGATATTTACCGTATTTTCAATACTTAAAATAATTCTTAATGTATTAAGAGTCTTCTGCATCTTTAAGGGCCTCGATTATTTTAATTTTGAAATCGTCATTATCAAGATTGCTCTTATCAACCACCTCAAGCTGACCGTGGTTTAAAAGAACAATTTCATCGCATAAATCTAACGCTATATCCAGCAAGTGCGTGGAGAAAATGATTATTCTTCCCTCTTTCTGGCTTCGTAAAATATCCTTCATCTCTTCTGCCACAACAACATCCAAAGACGTCAGCGGCTCGTCAAGAAGCATAAGACGCGGAGATGCAATCATATTGATTAACATCTGCATTTTATTTCTTGTACCATGCGAATAATCCTTCATGAGTCTGTCTCTCGTATCCTCGGGAATTCTCACGTAATCCATGTATTCGTCAATGGGTTTTACATCTTTTATGGTCTCTGAGTGAATGTCGATAAAAAACTTGATAAACTCTCTGCCGGTTAAAAAATCGGGAACGGTGGGCGTTGATAAAACATATCCGATATCGTCCGCATCAACCTTTTCTTCTTTATCGTCCGTCTTAAAAAAGAATCTTCCGGAGTTAATCTCGGTATCGCTGTTTAAGCAGTTAAAAAGCGTGGTTTTGCCGGCTCCGTTTCGTCCTAAAAGACCGTAGATTTTTCCTTCTTCAAATGTAAAATCAACATCATTTAACACCTGATGCTTACCGTAACTTTTAGAAAGATGTGATATTACAAATTCCATTTTTTACCTCTTTTTTCCCTAAAAACAGAAGGGATTGCCTCCCTCCTGCTTTTACTTAATTATTCTTCCAAAATCTGTATTTCAAGATAATCAAACTCTATGCTCTCGATAAATGAATCCTTGTAAAACCTCGTTCTCGAATGTCTTTTGAATTCCTTCACGTTCGTGTTAAGCCATATCGGAACCGCCAGATCAAAGCCAACGCAGGCTTTTTCAAGCGAATTCATTATTTTATGAGTACGCGTATCATCCGTCTTATCTTCAATTGTTACATCTCGTAAAAGATGATTGTCTTTTATTTCTTTAACCCAGAGTTTAAACATAGTTTTCCTTAAACACTTGCCTTGTAAATTGCAAGCATATCTGCCTCGTTAAGTACTCTCGCAGAGCCCATTTCACCGCCTACGCCGATAGCACACTTCTTAGCCATAAGCGCAAGTTCTTCTTCGGTAGGATTAACGCCCAATTCACGAAGGTTTGTAGGCATATTGATGCTTCTGTAGAAGTCTTCCAGAGCTTCGATACCGCGGAGAGCAATTTCTTCATCCGTGCCTGTGTTTTCAACTTCCATAACGTTAAGCGCAAATTTCTTAAATCTGGGAAGACAGTTCTTGTATACGTATCTTGCCCAGCTACCCCAGATTGCCGCAAGTCCTGCACCGTGAGCTACATCATAGAGTCCGCCGAGCTCATGCTCTAACTTATGAGTCATCCAGTCGCCACCGTCGTTTCCGCAGCCTGTAAGACCGTTGTGTGCAAGGCTTCCTGCCCACATAACTTCCGCACGCGCATCGTAGTTTTTAGGATCGTCGCGAAGGATAACGGCATTCTTTTTAACTGTTCGTAAAAGACCCTCTGCGAGCGCATCGGTAATCTCCATATTTCCGCCCTGTGTGAAGTATCTTTCCATTGTATGCATCATGATATCCGTGCATCCGCATGCTGTCTGATAATCAGGCAGAGTCATTGTGAGCTCGGGATTCATAATCGCAAATTTAGGACGTCCGAAATCAGAGCTGTAGCCTCTCTTTACGAGGCCTTCTTCCTTGGTAATAACCGAAGAGTCACTCATTTCGCTTCCTGTAGCGGCAATTGTTAAGATAACGCCGAAAGGAACGCATCCTGTAGCTTTTCTTTTATAATCATAAAAGTCCCAGACATCGCCTTCGTTTGCGAGGCCGTAACCGATTGCCTTAGCCGAGTCAATTGCACTTCCGCCGCCTACTGCAAGAAGGAAATCAACATTCTCTTTTTTGCAAAGCTCAATGCCTTCGTATACTAATCCGAGGTGAGGATTGGGAACCGCTCCGCCTAATGTAACATAGCTTATGCCTGCTGCATCAAGAGTATCTGTAACACGCTTTAAAAGGCCTGAACGAACAACGCTTCCGCCGCCGTAGTGAATTAAAATCTTTGTGCCGCCGAACTCTTTTATGAGGTCTGCGACCTTGCTCTCTGTATTCTTTCCAAACACAACCTTGGTCGGTGTGAAATATTTAAAATCAAACATGTAACTTTCCCTCCAATATATTCATTTTCTTTTGAGCAGCGCTCGAGTACATTTTACCAAATTTTTAATTCTTTGTAACGAATTTATCCAATCATTGTTTTATATTCAGAAAACATTTTCGGAAAGGAA
>JAFYHV010000120.1 GCA_017538995.1 Lachnospiraceae bacterium
AAGGATTAAATCCACATGGGTTTCATCAAGAATTTTCAAAGCCTGCTCACCGTCGGTTGCATGCAGAGTATGGTAGCCGTTCTGTGTGAGAACGACTTCCATTAATCTTGCAGTATTCTTGTTGTCTTCAACGATGAGAATGTTAAACATGTTTTATTACTTTGCCTGTTCGTCCGAATTTGCCTTGGGGATATTTAAATATCTGACAATCTTCATACTGCCGTTCTTAATAAATTCTTCGTTACGGAGCTTAACAACGGCAATACGCTTAAACATCGGACGTTTATTGTTGATTTTTTCCTTAAGTTCGTTAAAGTATGCCTGATTGCCAAGGTAATCGTCTTCCGGGAAAATCTCTGCAACGATTTTGCTGTTCTCGTCATATACAAGAACTTCCTTGACAGCAGGATCGCGTGCGAAGTCTTCTTCAAGCTCTTCGGGAGAGAGGTTTTCACCGTTTGAAAGAATGATAAGGTTTTTCTTACGGCCTGTAAGTGTGATAAAGCCTTCCTCATCCACGTAACCCAAATCACCTGTATGATACCAGCCGTCGATTATGACTGCATTTGTAGCTTCTTCATCTTTGTAGTAACCCTTCATGACATGGTCGCCTTTAAAGAGGATTTCGCCCTCTTCGGAAACCCTTACTTCAGTCTCGGGAATGATTACTCCGACACTGCCGTCCTTGTGATGGAAAGGTCTGTTTACTGCGGTACAGGGTGAACACTCCGTGGTGCCGTAGCCGTTTAAGATTTCGATACCCCATGAACGGAATTCTTTTACATACATTGGATCGAGTGCAGCACCGCCGCAGATGATATATTCAAGATTGCCGCCGAATACTTTATGAATAGCCGAATATGTTTTCTTTCTTACATCCACACCTGTTTTAAGAAGCAGATCGGTGGAAGCCATAAGACCCTTGGTAGCGGCTGTTTTGCCTTTTTTGTCGATTTCAGCCCAGATCTGTTTGTGGAAGAATTCCACGAACATGGGAACCATAAAAATGGTCTGGGGTTTGAAATCCTGAAGGTTTTTCTTTACATACTTCGGAGACTTGTTGATATAAACCGCCTCTTCGTAGTTAACAGCCATAAAGATGCCTACGATAAGACCGAAAGCATGGTGGAAGGGAAGTATTGCAAGAACATTTCCCGAAGGCTTGTAAAGCTGACAGGTACGGTTTAATTCAAAAGCGATGTTTTTGTTTGTAAGTTCAACGCCCTTGCTCTTTCCCGATGTTCCTGATGTGAAAAGAATAGCTGCAGTCTTTTCGGGAACAATCTGGTACGTAAGGAAATCGTTATTTTTCTCTTTAAGTAATTTTCTTCCTTCGTAAAGGATGGTATCGAAAGTTCCGAGATCAAATACCTTTTTTACGAGCTTTGTATCAACCTTTTCGATATACTGGTCGGTAACCAAAGCATAGTCTACATCGGCGAGTTTAAGAAGTTCGGATATTTCGTTTGCGGGAAGGCTCTTGTCGATTGCAACAGCAACATTTCCGCCGTTTACGCATGCAAGGAAAGAAACAAGCCATTCGTATGAATTCTTTCCGATGATGGCAACATGTTTATCCTTGATTTTGTTTTTGTACATCCATGTACCGAATGCGTTGATATCTTCTTTTAAGTCGTGATATGTTTTACGCATTTCACCTGTTTCGCAGGGGTATACAAAAGCAATCTTGTCGGGTGAATCCGCTGCCTTTGTAAGAATCAGATCCTTTAAATCCGAGACGTCTTCAAGCACATCATAGTAAGGGTATTTTTTGTTTTTCATTTATTTTTTCCTTTCGGTAATTTTTGATAGAAAACAATGATAAATGTAAAGAATACACCGAATACAATTATACTAAAATCAGGAGTTTATAACAAGTCAAAATCCCTTTTTCAGATAATGCCGGCATCCTTTATGGCTTTTTTAAAATCGGTTATTTTCATGTCGTAAGAATCGATAACCGCAAGAAGTTTTTTAGTATCCGCCACAGAGTGATAACTGCCTTTTCCCGAGACTTTTTTCTTAATTTTCTGCCACTTGGGATAGTATTCAAAAGCTTCTAAAAAAAGTTCGATGGCGTTCTTATCAAGATTGTCGTAGCTTGATGCAAGAGTTTCGCCGTCACCTTCTTTTATGAGCCTCTGAGCAATCACATAACCTTTGTCGAGTGCGGCATCCATATAGTGGAGTGTGACGCCGCGCGGAGTGTCTTCCGCAATGCTCCAGAGATTCGGAGAAGCGCCGCGGTTGTAAGGCAGATATGAGTTATGCAGATTAACAACATTTCCGCCTAAAGCCGACAGAATTTCTTCGGAGAGAATATATTTGTATGTGTAGCTTACGGCCAGATCGAAATTTCCGCTTTTGCAAAAAGAAACGTCAAGCCGCTCGCTCATTCTTATAACCTCATGGCCCATCTCTTCAAGTTTGTCGAAAAGAGGAAGAGCGCAGTCGTTATTGTATAAACCGAGTATTTTCATCTTTTATCCTTTCCCGAAACCGGGTTATTTTAAAAACTCTTCGGTAATCGGTTCTCCGCGTTTAAGGCTCCTTACGGCTTTCTTTCCGATAAGCTCGTTTAAATGCTTGGGTAGAATTCCGTAGCCCGGGCGGATTGCCTTAACGTTCTCATTTGTAAATTCTTCGCCTTCGGCGATATCTTTAACTGCAAAGAGACTTCTTCTGAAAATCGTCGAACTTCTTTCTTTTTCAGAGAGCGTGTAGTCGGGACCTTTCGCAATTCTGGTTGCGTTTCTTACGTCCGAAACCATCTTTGCAAAATCCTTCATGCTCATAGAGAACTTACTGTCGGCGCTCTCAATTCCGGGAAGGCAGACATGTTTTTCAACCACGCATGCGCCAAGAGATACTCCTACAACTGCGCCGAGACTTCCTTCTGAATGATCCGAAAGGCCGATGGGAAGATTGAAGCGTTTTTTCATATCGGGAATATTTCCCAAATGCATTTCATCCCAGGGTGCGGGATAAGCGCTGCAGCATTTAAGAAGAATAATCTGTTCATTTCCGGCTCTTCTGCATGCGGCAACCGCATCCTCGATTTCCTCGGGACTTCCCATGCCTGTCGAGATAATCATCGGCTTGCCTTTTGAAGCCGCATATTCAACGAGGGCTAAATCCACCATTTCGAAGCTGGCGATTTTATAAGCTTCAACTCCGAGTTTTTCGAGGAAATCTACACCGTCATTGTCGAAAGGTGTGGAGAGGAAGTCTATATTGCATTTTTTACATTCATCTTTGATTGCCTTGTGCCATTCATAAGGTGTGCAGGCATCTTTGTAAAGGTCGTAGAGCTTGTAGCCGCCCCAGAGACCGCCCTTTAATTTGAAATATTCGTTGTCGCAGTCAATGGTTAAACTGTCCGCCGTATAAGTCTGGATTTTCACACAGTCCGCACCGGCCGCCGCAGCCTGTCTTACAATT
>JAFYHV010000121.1 GCA_017538995.1 Lachnospiraceae bacterium
TAATCAGCCTTTTTCAAGAGCAAGTGTTCTTGTTGTAAGGTCGCATACTTCTGAAGGTCCGTAGTACTGGATAGCACCGGGGAATGTGAAGCATGTTTCAACTGCCCACTCTTCACGATGAGCTTCGAAATATTTGAAAGGCTTGCCGTCAAGTTCAACAAGTGCCTTTCTGATAACGGGCTTGTCTTCACCGTTTCTTCTTTCCATGTTCATCATCTTTGTGATAGGCATACCGCCTGCAACCCATTCTTCAGCGGGCTTAGCGATATTGGAAACCTTTGAAAGGTATCCTGTGAAGCCGTACTGGATAAGCATGAATGCGTTGTAGCCGAGTGAATAGCAGTAGTCAGCATCGAAGTTTGAAGGGAATGCACATCTTCCTTCGTATCCGAAGAAGTGATGCTGTGCACCGAATTTGCCCTTGTATGTACCTGCTGCTTTTCTCTTTGCAAGCTCGTTCTTAACCATTTCGGAGAAGAGCTTTTCAGATTCAATAAGAGAAACCTGTACGTTTCCGTGAGGATCTCTCTCAAGGAAGAGCTGCTGCTGAACGAACTGAGGAAGGATATCAAATACCTTGAAAGCATCAGCTGAAAGGCCCGCCTTGATGAATTCATATTTAGCGTTCCAGTCAGGAAGTGCATTGAACTCTTCTGTCTTGCTGCCTGCAAGGAGTTCGTTGATTTCCTTAATAAGTGCTGAGAACTCAGGAACGAATTCTACAATACCTTCGGGAATGATAGCAACACCGAAGTTCTTGCCTGCGTTTCCTCTCTTCTCAACTGCATCTGCGATGTAGTTGGTGATTTCTGCAAGAGACATCTTCTTTGCAGCAACTTCCTCACCGATAAGGCAGATGTTGGGCTGTGTCTCAAGAGCACATTCAAGAGCTACGTGAGAAGCTGAACGACCCATAACCTTGATGAAATGCCAGTACTTCTTAGCGGAGTTAGCATCTCTTTCAATGTTACCGATAAGTTCGGAATATGTCTTGGTAGCTGTATCGAAACCGAATGATGCTTCGATATCTTCGTTCTTTAAGTCACCGTCGATTGTCTTGGGACATCCGATAACCTGAACGCCTGTGTTGTTTGCTGCCATGTACTCTGCAAGAGTTGCAGCGTTTGTATTTGAATCGTCACCACCGATGATAACGATAGCTGTAAGTCCGTTCTTCTTTGCATTTTCAGCAACGATAGCGAACTGCTCTTTTGTTTCAAGTTTTGTACGACCTGAACCGATGATATCGAAACCGCCTGTGTTTCTGTATGCATCAATAAATGCATCGTCAAACTCTACATAATCGTCTTTAAGAAGTCCGTCAGGGCCGCCCTTAAATCCTAAAAGAACGTTGTCCTTGTTGGTAGCCTTTAAAGCATCATAAAGACCGCTGATTACGTTGTGTCCTCCGGGTGCCTGTCCGCCGGAAAGAATAACACCTACAACCTGCTTTTTAGCTGCTGATGTGTTGCTTCCTTTTTCAAAAGTTACTTCAGGCTTTCCGTATGTGTTGGGGAAAAGAGCTTTAATCTTTTCCTGATCTGCTACTGAAGCTGTTGCAGCACCTTCCTTAACGCAGATTTCTGCGATACCGTTTCTGAGCATTCCCGGAAGTTTGGGAGAATACTCATATCTTGCTTTCTGAAGTGGTGAAAGATTCATAATATACACTCCTTTATATAAATAATTTAATTAATTTTTTCTACCTTTTATGAAGAACAAAAATCCGAAAAGAGCACCTAATGCCGTGAGGACGATTCCGCCGGCAAACATAAGAATATTTGTAAGCGGTGTCTGGTTTCTTACAAGAATAACCGGAACAATCATTTCTGCAATATCGCTATCAGAAAATCCGCAGTCTTTAAGATAACTCTCAAGGAATTCTCTTTCCTGGTCTTTCATCTTTCTTAAATAGCCGTCGTAAGGAATATAACCTCTTTCTCCAAGCTGTTCATACTCGCCCATATCCCAGTCATAAGAATCTTCGGCAAGTTTATCAAACTGAGAAAATTCAGCAGCTCTGGCGGTAATTCCTATAAAATGGGCATAATAAACATTGCCTTCGTTATCACCTATAATATCAGGAAGAGCGTATTGTCTGGTAACTTCACTTCCGTTATCGTCAGTTGTTACCTCATAGCAATCCCATATATAATCCAGATTAACATATACTCTCTGTCCGGATTTTAATTTCGTCCAGTCAACTTCGGGATCATAAATGTCCTTTGCGGGCAAAACAGAAGTTACAAGTCCTTTACCGCCTAATATGGCAAGAAGGATACCTAAAATTAAAAATACCAATGTAAGTCTGATTTTCATTTTCATTCCTCATTTATAAATTATACTATTTACATGCATTTTTAACTTTATCACAGTTTCCTTTATATTACAATTAAAAAAATGCCCAAAAAAATCCGCACCCGGCGGATTAACGGGTGCGGAATAACGAGGGGATGAATTAATGAAAGGAAAGCTTATTATCCTTCAATAGCAATATATTTCTTTTCCTCGGGAAGTCTTTCGACCTCTTTGGGAACATTTAAGGTAAGAACACCGTTGTCAAATTTGGCTTTGATGTCTTCCTCTTTAAGGTTTTTACCTACGAAGAAGCTACGAGAGCAGGTACCGAAATATCTTTCTTTTCTGATATATCCTTTTTCGTCCTTCTCTTCTTCATTCTTTTCATTGGTAGCGTTTACAATCAGATAACCGTCTTTAAGCTCTGCATTGACATTCTCTTTCTTATAGCCCGGAAGCTCGATTGTGAGTTCGTACTCTTTGTCGTTCTCCTTAATATCTGTCTTCATAACTCCGGGAAGAGGTCTGCCCATGGGTCTTCTCTTGTTATCGGGTGTAATATCTGTAAAGAAATCATCAAATAATGAATCATTAAAAAGTGCTGGCATGTACATAAATCATTCCTCCTTTATATGCGGTCTCTCTTTTGAGAGGCTGTTGTTTTTCTTTTGATGATTATGTTATATCACATTTGTTAGCACTCGTCAATAGCGAGTGCTAACAATTTCACAATTTTTTCACATTTTTTTAATCAGATAAACTCAAAAGTGCTTTGAAACGCCCTGTTTCAGGCATTTCTCATAAAATAAAAAGACCGCCTGAAATATCAGACGGTCTGAATCTTTTATGAATTTTATTAGAAATCACATGATCTCGGAGTTCTGGGATAGGGAATGACGTCTCTGATGTTCTCTACGCCTGTAAGGTACATGATAAGACGCTCAAAGCCCATACCGAAGCCTGAATGAACGCATCCGCCGTATCTTCTTGTATCAAGATACCAATCAATGCCTTCCTTATCTACGCCCATCTCATCCATTCTCTCGATGAGCTTGTCAAGATTCTCTTCTCTCTGGCTTCCGCCCATAAGCTCGCCTGCCTGAGGTACCAAGAGGTCTACAGCGGCTACGGTCTTGTTGTCCGGATTAACCTTCATGTAGTAAGCCTTGATTTCCTTAGGCCAGTCTGTAACGAATACAGGGCCGTGGAAATAATCTACGATATATTTCTCATGCTCTTTTGCGATGTCTTCGCCGTAATCGGGCTCAAACTCCCACTTAACGTCAGCTTTCTTTAATATATCGATTACATCATGATGGGAAATTCTTGTGAACTTCGCATTGATGATGTCGTTTAACTTAGCTTTAAGACCCTGGGAAACGAACTTGTCGCAGAAATCGATTTCTTCGGGACATTTCTCGCATACGTACTTAACTACATATTTAAGCATTTCCTCTTCGATATCCATAAGTCCTTCAAGATCACAGAATGCCATCTCGGGCTCGATCATCCAAAACTCGTTTGCATGTGTCTGTGTGTTAGAATTCTCTGTTCTGAATGTGGGACCGAATGTATAGATATCTCCGAAAGCCATAGCAAAAGTTTCACCCTGAAGCTGACCTGAGCCTGTGATGAAAGCCTGCTTTCCGAAAAGGTCTTTGTTAAAATCAACTTTTCCGTCGTCTGTTAAAGGAAGGTTATTCATGTTTAAAGTTGTAATCTTAAACATCTGATCCGAACCTTCGCAGTCAGCGCATGTAATAAGAGGAGTATGTACGTAAAGATATCCTCTCTCCTGGAAATATGAATGAATGGCCATTGCAGCCACGCTTCTTACTCTGAATACCGCAGAGAAAAGATTTGTTCTGGGACGTAAATGTGCAACGCTTCTTAAATACTCTCTTGTATGTCTTTTAGGCTGAATAGGATAATCTTCGGGACAATCTCCCAAAAGTTCAACACTTGTTGCCTTAACTTCGAAGGGCTGCTTGTTCTCGGGTGTGAGTACAACTGTACCGACAACCTTAACGGAAGCGCCTACGCCTATTTTTGAAATGCTTTCAAAATTATCAAGATTCTGTTCGTATACCACCTGTAAATTATCGAAGAAAGATCCGTCATTTACATTTAAAAATCCGAACTGCGACTGTGCTCTGTTAGTACGAACCCATGCACATATCGTCACTTCTTTTGAAGCATATTCGGACGTGTTTCTAAACAGTTGCTTGATTTTCGTTCTCATTTCATTGCCTCCTGTGTTTTTAAAAAATTAACTGCGGATAACAGGACTTGAACCTGCACGTCGGGGACACCAGAACCTAAATCTGGCGCGTCTGCCAATTCCGCCATATCCGCCTGCAGCATATTATACTACACACTACTCATTATTTGGAATATTAAGTATTGTCTTTTTATATACCTTTGAATAAAAAATCAAAGTCATAATAAGCGAAACTGCCTCAGCAATCGGGAATGCAAACCATACCATGTTTACGTTTCCTGTAAGCGATAAAAGGAATGCTGCGGGAAGAAGCGCAAGAAGCTGTCTTGCTACGGATACCCACATTGAGTACATTCCATGGTTTAAAGCCTGGAATACGGTTCCTAAAATAATACATACAGCAGCTATCGGGAAATGAATGCCTATAATTCTGAACGCTATTGTTCCGAGGCGTAACATTTCTTCCGAAGGAGCAAATATCATAAGAAGAAGGTTTGGTGCAAACTCGAATGCAAGCACTCCTAAAAGCATTAATGCTTCAGAATATATAATGCCGAGTTTTACAGCCTTAAGAAGTCTTTTTCTCTTGCCTGCGCCGAAGTTATATCCGACGATGGGAACTATACTTCCGTTAAGTCCGAATACAGGCATAAAGAAGAAGCTCTGAATCTTGTAATATGCACCGAATACCGTATCAGCCGTATCGGAAAATCCTAAAAGAATGTGATTTAATCCGGCATTCATTACGGAACCGATGGACATCATGATAATTGAAGGAAGTCCGATCGAATAAATGTTTCCGATTAACTTAATATCAGGCTTTAAATATTTTAATTTAAGTGTAAGTTCTTTATTCTTCGTTACGTTTAATATAATACCTAAGATAGCTGCAAGAAGCTGTCCGAATACGGTCGCAATTGCCGCACCTCTTACACCGAGTTTGGGCATTCCCAAAAGTCCGAAGATAAGAATCGGATCAAGGATGATATTTGTAATCGCGCCTACACCCTGGGTAATCATTGAATAGAAAGTTTTACCTGTGGACTGTAAGAGTCTTTCGAATATAATCTGCATATAAAGTGCAATCGAAAGCATGCAGTTAATTGTAAGATACTGAATTCCGAAATCCTTTATCTGCTGAGTATCTGTATTCTGAATCGCAAAATATGGTTTTACGAGGAAAAGGCCGAATAAGAAGAAAACTACCGCGCTGCAGATTGAAAGGAATACTCCGTTCATTGCAACCTTGTCCGCACGTTCGTTATCCTTTTCGCCGAGCGCTCTCGATACAAGTGCATTTACACCGGTAGCCATACCCATTCCGAAAGACATAACGAGCATCTGAATAGGGAAGCAGAGGTTTAATGCCGTAAGAGCGTCCTGATGAATACGCGAAACATAGATGGAATCCACGATATTGTAAAGAGCCTGTACCAACATCGATGCCATCATCGGAAGCGACATATTAATTAAAAGTTTGTTCATGGGCATGACGCCCATTTTGTTTTCTTTTACGTTTTCCATCCTGATAACCGAATAAGCTTTAAATTAACCTTGTCTACATAAAAGAAAAATCCGTATCTGCATTCGTAGATACGAATCTTCCTTAACTGAGCCATCGGGGACTCGAACCCCGGACAACTTGATTAAAAGTCAAGTGCTCTACCACCTGAGCTAATGGCCCATATTAATTTTTCTGTTAAAGCTGGACTAGCTGGATTCGAACCAGCGAATGCAGGAGTCAAAGTCCTGTGCCTTACCGCTTGGCGATAGCCCAGTATAAGGTGGGTAATGGGACTCGAACCCACGGCCTCCAGAGCCACAATCTGGCGCGCTAGCCAACTGCGCCATACCCACCATGTTTTGACTCGTCCGCTTTGACGAAACGTGCTCGAAGGGATTCGAACCCCCGACCCACGGCTTAGAAGGCCGTTGCTCTATCCAGCTGAGCTACGAACACTTGCATCTTTTCAGTGACGTTTGATATTATATACCAACTGCATTTATAATGTCAACAAAGATTTTTCTAGTTTGCATCAATTTCCGCAATATAATTCTGAGCCTTGTTTCCGAGCTCTGTATCGGGCGCTAAATTAGTTACCACATTGAAGTAATATTTGGCGTTGTCATAGTCCTTATTTGCGAGATAAGTGCATGCTAAATAGTAATGTGCTTCGACATTTTCGGAGTTGTATTCAACCGCTTTCTTGAAGTTTTCAAGTGCAGTCACATAGTCTTCCTGTCTGAACGCATTATATCCGTTTTCGTAGTATGTATCCGCTACGCTTTCACCGATAAATTCCTTGAGAATATTGTAAACTTCCAGGAATTCTGTTTCTTTTAACTTTTCTGAACCGTTATCGTCTACCTTTTCAAGATACTGAGCGATAATATTCTTATCGGCAGCTTCACCCTTTGAATATTCCTTAACAGCCAGCATGAGATACTTGTAGCCCTCAAACGCACCGTTTGTACCCTCGTATGCATTAAGCTGATCCTTAAGCGATTCGTACTGTGTTTTAAGCTGGGTATTTGTCTGCTTATACTCTTCAATAGTAGAGTTCTTTAAATTGATTTCTTCGTAAGCCTGAGAAAGTTCTTTATTCTCGTCTGTCTTCTGAAGATTTACCCTGATGGGACCGAGTACAAACCATCCTACCAAAAGACCTATTACGAGACCTATAAACACATTAAGGAATATATTAAAGAATGTATTCTCTTTTCTGGTATTCGGCTGAATTATAATATCGTTACCGCTCTGAATGGTAACGGCATTTTCTTTTTTGTTTGTCTTTTTCTTAGAATCCGTATTAAGATTCTCATCGGCCATTCGCATATATAAAGCCGCAGTAATATTACCCCTGTCAATTCGTCTGACAAGGATTAATTCCTTCTTTGCTGCAGCATAGTCTTCCTCATTCATTAAAACAAGCGCTAAAAGAAGATGTGCGGAAATTAATCTCGGGTTGATCGATACAACTCTTTTAAGAGTTATTTTTGCCACATCCAGATTGCCCTGTTTGCAAAGATTTAATGCCTGATTGTACTTCTTAATGGAAGAATTGATAGTATCAAGTAAAACAACGTTGGTCTTTAAAGTTTCAATATAATCGGTAGCAATATTTTTATCCGGCTGGAAATGCTGGGAAAGAACCCACTCTGCCATCGCATTTATGGTTTCGCCCATCTCAAAATAGACCAGTCCTAAGAGGTTTCTGGCCTGAGTATTTCTCTTATATAATTTGAGACTTTGACGCAAATCTTCTGCCGCACCGGTCAGATCGCGAATCTGAGCCTTGGCGAGTCCGCGGTTATAGTAGTTGTTGGACATGTAAAGAATCTTCTTGTAACGTCCCACGCTTGCACCGCATGAAGTACAGTATGATTTTTCGGACAAAGCCATTCCGCAGTGGTAACAAAATAACATTTAACTTCTGCCTCTATTCTTCCGCATCCGATACTGTTCTTACAATAAAATCAACCATGTCTGTCAAGTCGTGATTGTTAACCACGTCTTCAACGTCACCTACTTCAGGTGAGGGATGAAATTTTTTGAGTTCGTTTTCAAAATCTATCATATTCGTTCTCCTAAAATCAGAACACCGCTACTGTTTGTTATTAAATATGGAAACCGCCTCTCCGACTAAGTAAAGCGATCCCGCAATGTATACCGCCGAATCAAAGGTCTTTGATATATCAATTGCCTCTCTTAGAGATTCGGTCACAACCACGTTCGACTTAAATTCATCGATGCACTCTCGCATTGTCTTTGAATCCACGGCTCTTTCCGAATCTATATTCGTAAGAATAATGGTATCAAAATCGAACGATTCATCAATCATGCGAAGCATTTTCACATAGTCTTTGTCTTTGCATGCACCGAAGATAATTACCTTTTTACCCTTGAGTGTTTTAACCGACTCAAGGAGTTTATGCATTGCATCCTCGTTATGTGCGCCGTCTACAAAGAAGCCTCTTGCAATTTCTTCGAATCTTCCGTGAAAATATCCTTCGCCCAAAGCAGAACGTGTTTTTTCACTGTCCAGCTTATCTCCTAAAAATATCGCAGCTGCCATTACCGCAAGAGAAGAATTAATTCTCTGATACAGCGCAGGCGTCGGCAAGGATACGGACAAATTACGTACAAGCTTGAATTCATCATACCGAGTATTTAAGGAAAAAGCAATGTGTTTTTCGTCGCACACAAAATTTTGAATGTTTTCTTCTTCAAGCATAAACACTTCTGCATGCTTCTCTTTTGCTTTATCTTTTAATACCTTATTAACCGCATCGCCGTTATCCCAGATAACCAAAGGAACATTTTCTTTTATGATTCCTGCCTTCTGTGAAGCAATGCTTTCGATGGTACTGCCGAGTTCTTTAGTATGGTCAAGGCCTACGGATGTAATTACCGTAACCTTAGGATCGTCGAAGATATTTGTGGCATCAAGCATTCCGCCAAGGCCCGTCTCAAGAACAAGCACATCGGCTTTCTTTAAATCCATCCATTCCATAAACATAAGGAAAAGAAATTCAAAGAAGCTCGGATGCATGGTTATCTTTTCTTCATCATCAAAGAGCTCGCACTGCTTTTTTACCTTTTCAAAAACAGTCACAAACTCTTCGTCGGTAATCATTTCTCCGCCAAATACAAATCTTTCCTTCATCGACACGAGGTGAGGGGATGTAAAAAGTCCCGTCTTAAATCCGTGTGCCTCTAAAATTCTAGAAATGTAATAGCAGGTACTGCCCTTACCGTTTGTACCGGCCACGTGAATTTTAGGTATGTTCTTACCCGGTGAACCGAGAAGCTCATAAAATTTCCTCGTGTCCGATAAAAGAGTCTTCTTCTTGAATTTAGGAATATTTAAAAGATATTCTTCGCAATCCTCAATATTGTTCATAGCTACTTACAGGCTCTTAAGTCTTTCCTCAACCTGTTCCATCATCTGAGTATATTTTGCAAGTTTTTCTTTTTCTTCGTTAATCTTTGCTTCGGGAGCTTTGGAAATAAACTTCTCGTTGGAAAGCATACCATTAACTCTCTTAAGTTCCCCTTCGAGTCTTTCCTTTTCTTTAAGAAGTCTTTCTCTTTCCTTTTCGATATCTACAAGCTCAGCAAAAGGAATATAGATATTTGCGTTGGCAATAACAACAGAAACAGCATCATCGGAAATGCCTGTCTTGTCGTTCTGTACGATTACTTCTGAAGCGTATGCCAAAGGTGCAAAAAATACCTTGCCGTCTTCAAAGATCTTTCTCATGTTTTCGTTTTCAGATACAACGTAAACCTGAGCTTTTCTTGAAGGAGGAACATTCATACCTGTACGAACGTTTCTGATACCTCTTACTGCTTCTTTTAAGATCTCAATATCGTTTTCTTCTTTAGCAAATACTCGCTCTTCCTTAAATACAGGCCATGAAGAAACCATAATGGACTCTTCCTCGCTCTGAAGGTTGCAGAAGATTTCTTCCGTAACGAAAGGCATGTACGGATGAAGAAGCTTTAATGCATCGATAAGAACTGTCTTTAAAGTCCATAAAGCTGCTGTTCTGCTTGTTTCGTTTTCCTTGTTCCAGAGTCTGGGCTTAACCATCTCGATATACCAGTCACAAAATTCATCCCAGATGAAATCGTAGACCTTCTGAACAGCGATACCGAGTTCGTAGTTTTCCATATTGTCTGTAACTTCTTTTACCACGTCGTTAAGTTTGGAGATAATCCACTTGTCAACGGGTTCAAGTGAAGAAGCATCGGGAGTCTTAACTTCTTCGTCTCCCATATTCATCATAATGAAACGGCTTGCGTTCCATATCTTATTTGCAAAGTTTCTGTTAGCCTCTACTCTCTCATAGTAGAAACGCATATCGTTACCGGGTGCGTTACCTGTGATAAGCGTAAGTCTTAATGCATCTGCACCGTACTGCTCGATGATTTCGAGAGGGTCGATACCGTTTCCTAAGGACTTACTCATCTTTCTGCCCTGAGAGTCTCTGACTAAACCGTGGAAAAGAACTGTCTTGAAAGGCTTCTCTCCCATCTGCTCGTAACCCGAGAAAATCATTCTGATAACCCAGAAGAAAATAATATCGTAACCAGTTACAAGTACATCTGTAGGATAGAAATATTCAAGGTCTTTAGTCTTTTCGGGCCAGCCGAGTGTAGAGAAGGGCCAGAGTGCCGATGAGAACCATGTGTCAAGTGTATCGGGATCCTGTGTGAGGTGTGTACATCCGCACTTAGGGCACTTTTCGGGTGCAGTTGCGGACACAATAATCTCACCGCATTCGTCACAATAGTATGCGGGAATTCTGTGGCCCCACCAGAGCTGTCTGGAAATACACCAGTCCTTGATGTTGTCGGTCCAGTTAAAATATGTTTTTTCCATACGTTCGGGAACAAGCTTGATCTCGCCTTCTTTTACAGCCTTAACTGCGGGCTTTATAAGCTCATCCATCTTAACGAACCACTGCTGTTTTACGAGGGGTTCTACGGTTGTATGGCATCTGTCGTGTGTACCTACGTTATGTGAGTAGTCTTCAATCTTTACAAGAAGTCCGAGTGCTTCAAGATCTTTTACGATAGCTTCTCTTGCAGCATATCTGTCCATACCTGCATACTTGCCGCCGTTTTCATTGATTGTAGCATCGTCGTTCATGATATTGATAACTTCAAGGTTGTGTCTCTGTCCAACCATAAAGTCGTTAGGGTCGTGAGCGGGTGTAATCTTAACAACACCTGTACCGAATTCCATGTCAACGTAGCTGTCCTCTACTACGGGGATGGGCTTGTCAACAAGAGGAAGCCATACGCTCTTACCTCTTAAATGATGATATCTTTCATCATCGGGATTGATGGCAACTGCAGTATCGCCGAGCATTGTCTCGGGACGTGTGGTTGCAAACTCAAGAAACTCTGTAGTTGAAGGTTTGCCGTTTTCATCTACCAGAGGATATTTAATATGCCAGAAATGTCCGGCCTGTTCTTCGTATTCAACTTCCGCATCGGAAATGGATGTATTACAAACAGGACACCAGTTGATAATTCTTGCGCCCTTGTAAATCCAGCCTTTTTCATGCATCTTGCAGAAAACTTCGGTTACGGCTTTGTTGCAGCCTTCGTCCATTGTAAAACGTTCTCTGTCCCAGTCACATGATGAACCGAGTTTTTTAAGCTGGGAAATAATTCTTCCGCCGTATTCTTTTTTCCACTCCCATGCTCTCTCAAGGAATTTTTCTCTTCCGAGATCATGCTTGTCGATA
>JAFYHV010000122.1 GCA_017538995.1 Lachnospiraceae bacterium
ACTTATTTGCTCATTAATATTGTATGAGATATTTCTCAACCAAGTCAACCCCTTTCTATAAAAAATTTTAAAATTTGCCCCATGCTACACACAAATAATTAAATAAATAACGGGAAATAATGTCCGAATCGGACATGATAATAATTGAATGTATTCACATTCTACTCTGGAATCTGTTTTTTGACAATAAAAAAACCTCGCAACCATTTGGTTGCGAGGCATGTAGAAATATTTAAATATTGTACTCTATCTCGATTGTCATGTTGCAGTGGTTTACGTTCGTACCACCCTGCATTACATCATAGTCTAATTCGAGTCTTATTCGATCTGCAATTTCATTCAATACATACTCGTGACATATGATATCAATGATAATATTTCCGAAAGGCGTTCTGTAAATCGTACTTGTTGCCTCGTCCGGAGTGATGACCATATGAGTACTCGTCGAACCGGACTTACAGTAGTCGATTCTTCTGTCACTGATGGTCATGGTGTTGATTATCTCTGAGCCGGTTTCGGGATCTTTCTCGCGGTAGGTTACGCTGATGGTTCCGCGTTTCTCAACTGCGATACATTCATGAACTTCGACAGAAGGTTCGTCATCATCCATTACGCTCTTAAGAGTTATCTGGGCTTTCTTGGTAACCTCATCGGAGTTAAGGTCTTCGAAACATGTAACGATTACATCGCCTACGTCATCAAGGTCTCTTAAAGTAACTGCTGCCCTTTCTGCGTTTGCCTTGTTGTCAAACAAACCGAATACTGTAGGACCGCTGCCGCTCATAAGGGCTTTTAATGCACCGAAGTCGTTCATTATATCTTTTATGATCTGGATGAACGGATAATCGCGAACGGTAACTGTCTCGAGAATGTTCTCCATGTTGAAAGCGATACCCTTTAAGTCATTCTTCTTAATGCTCTCCACAACTGCGTCTACGTCAGGGTGTTTTCTCACCTGATCGAGTCTTAAGCTCTGATATACGTAGCCTGTGGAAACGCCGAATTTAGGCTTTGCAACAAGTACGGTACACTGAGGAACTTCGGGAAGTTTGGTGAGTTCTTCGCCAAGTCCTTCGGCTAAGTATGTGCCGCCGCGGATGCAGTAAGGCACGTCTGCGCCGATTCTGACACCGAGTCTGCAAAGTTCTTCATCGGTAAGTCCGAGACCGAAGAGTCTGTTCATACCGCGAAGTGTTGCAGCTGCATCGGAGCTTCCTCCTGCAAGGCCTGCTGACATCGGAATATTTTTAATGAGCTTGACTTCGATGCCCTGCTTGATGCCGTATTTTTCGATTATAAGATTTGCCGCTTTTACGATTAAGTTGGTATCGTCGAGCGGAAGATTGTCAACGTCTGCTTTTAAAGTAACTCCGACTGTGTCCGCGGAAGTGGTTATAATCAGTTCGTCGCAGATACCGATGGTCTGCATAACCATTTTGACTTCATGATATCCGTCATCGCGTTTTCTTAAAACATCGAGTCCGAGATTTACTTTTGCATATGCTTTTTCTCTTACGGTTTTATTAATTGCCATATCATATCCCCCGAAATCAATAAACCATTAGCCCACGCAACCTCTGATATCATTTATATCGGCAATATTGTGGGAAATCATAAATCTTTCTATACCTTCAACCACATCAATTGTTGCATAAGGATTGATAAAGTTTGCTGCACCGACTGCAACTGCGCTTGCGCCCGCCATGATAAATTCGATGGCATCCTCGCCCGTCATGATTCCGCCCATTCCGATGATGGGAATCTTAACGGCATTTGCACACTGGTAAACCATTCTTACAGCTACGGGCTTTATCGCAGGACCTGACATTCCGCCGGTCTTGTTTGCAAGCACCATTTTTCTTCTCTCGATATCAATCTTCATACCTGTGATTGTATTGATGAGCGAAATCGCATCACTGCCTGCTGCCTCTGCTGCCTTGGCCATTTCCGTAATGTCTGTGACATTGGGGCTAAGCTTCATGATGATGGGTTTCTTGGAAGCCTTTTTGATTTTATCGGTTATGTTGAAAAGTGCATCTGCCTTCTGTCCGAAAGCGATAGCGCCTTCTTTTACGTTGGGGCAGGATACGTTGATTTCAAACATATCGACTGCGGTGTCATTTAATCTCTCAACCGCTTCTATATAATCTTCGACAGATTTTCCGCAAACATTAACGATTACTTTTGTATCGTATTTTGCGAGGAAAGGAAGGTCGCGTTCAATCATAACATCGACACCGGGGTTCTGAAGACCTATGGCGTTAAGCATGCCTCCATATACTTCTGCGACTCTCGGAGTAGAATTGCCTTCCCAGGGTATGTTGCTCACACCTTTGGTAACAACAGCGCCGAGTCTGTTAAGATCTACAAACTGCGAATATTCCATTCCCGAACCGAATGTTCCCGATGCAGTCATAACGGGATTTTTAAATTCCACACCGGCGATGGTAACTTTTGTATTCATCAGATATCCACCTCCCTTGCATCAAAAACCGGACCTTCGGTACAGATTCTTGTATTGTTTACATGTGAATGATCGTCTTTTTTAACTGTCTTGCATACGCAGCCGAGGCATGCGCCTACGCCGCAGGCCATACGCTCTTCGAGTGAAATGAAAGCAATGATGTTGTTTTCTTCTGCGTACTTTTTAATTGCACGAAGCATGGGCATGGGACCGCATGCCATAATTACATCAGGCTTAATGCCTGTGCTGGCTCTAAGTGCGTCAAGCACGTTTCCTTTTACGCCGATGCTGCCGTCTTCGCTTGCAAGGTAAAGCTTGCAATACTGCATGAATTCTTCTGCAAGGAAAGTATCTTTGTTTCTAAAACCAAGGTATGCGTGAACGTCTTCGCCCTGTAAAGCTTTTGCAACGCCAAGCATGGGAGGGATTCCGATACCGCCGCCCATAAGCACGATGCATTTGCCTTTAACTTCGTCAATGGGGAAACCGTTTCCTAAGTTTGCAAGAAGTTTTACCTTGTCGCCCTTTTTGAGTGATGAAAATTCTTTGGTGCCCTTTCCTGCGACTCTGTAAACTAGTCTTGTGGCTCCGTCTTTGGTTTCGCAGATACTAATCGGACGCATAAGAAGCGTATCCTTTGAGTTTGGATAAACTCCTACAAACTGTCCGGGCGATGCGAATGCTGCGCCTTTATTTTCCACGAGAAGGCTGAAGATTCCGCTTGATATTTCTTCCTGCGAAATTACCTTCCCTTCATCAATATTTCTGTAAAACATGCTGCCTCCTGAAAAAATTTATAAATAATATTAATTCTGCCTATACAGGTTTCTGTATCTCGGTAGTATTATTTCAGTTTCAGATATAAATCATACACATCGAATAAATCTTCTGCCAACTCTA
This sequence comes from Lachnospiraceae bacterium, assembly GCA_017538995.1. Taxonomy (GTDB): domain Bacteria; phylum Bacillota; class Clostridia; order Lachnospirales; family Lachnospiraceae; genus UBA3766. The sequence continues at coordinate 3,365 of JAFYHV010000122.1, forward strand.
AATAATTCCATAACGAATCTTTAATTGCATAATCATAGGTCGGCATATATTTTTGCGGAGACATATATTTTTTCATATTTTCCAATTGTTCCTTAATATAACTTAAGGTTTCAATGTCTCCTTCAGCTTTCATATTTTGTTTATGAAGGCTTATCTCTTTATCAACTTTACATATACAGTCTTCTATCTTTCCATATAAACCATTTGACATATTTGAATCTCTCCTAAGGCTTATATTTCAGCTCTTAAACACTATTCTTCCATCGCAGATTGTATATTTAACTTTACCAATAAGTTCTTCTCCTAAAAAAGGAGTATTGCAGGACTTGGACTTTATGTCTTTCTCACTTACAACCCACTTTTCATTAACATCTGCGATAGTAATATCCGCAGGCTTGCCAACACCCAAAGTTCCTCTGTCGAACTTATAAAGCTTTGCAGGGTTAATCGTAATCTTACTTACCACATCCGAAAGACTCATTCCTGCTTCATTTACAAGATGTGTCACAGCAAGTGCGAATGCAGTCTCAAGTCCGATCATTCCGCTTGGAGCTTCGGGATTCAGCCAGTCAAGAACAATTATTCGGCTATTATTCTTATCACGGCAATAATCGCACAGTTGCTCTATAGTAACGAATCCGCAGGAAACAAC